>CAZSHF010000075.1:0-11524 GCA_964606655.1 uncultured Treponema sp. | reverse complement strand
GTGCATTTTTTATTGTTTGCAAAGAAAATCGACATTTGGGCTATTTATTCATAAAACTCGACATTTGTGGCATGGAACTTCTTTGCCTTTTTTATTTGCGTCTTTTCAGTTTTTTGTCACAAGAGAAACTCTTCCGCAGTTCAAGCCCCAGCGGTCGTTCACATAAGTGTCGAACGCTTTAGCCGCGTCCTCAAGCGCGCTTGCGTCGGTCGCGATTATGTAGCGGCTTTCTTCAGGAAGATTTTTCTGCGATGAGGCGAAACCCGCGATTCTTGTGAAATAATCTTTCACTTTTAAAAGCGGATTCTGCATTATGTAAGCCATGAATTCGTTCTGGATAAGATAAGAGTCGGAAGAGTCGTAGTTCAATGACGGATTTGTGGTCCAGTACGCGACAAGAAAATCAACCGCCCTTTGGTCAATCGTGTGGAAAATCGCCGCAGTCGTGTTCCTGAAGTCCCCGTCGGTGAAGTAAAGCCCGTGCCAGATTTCGTGCGCGCAAAGGGAAACTCTAAGATAATCCGCCGAACTCTGGGAAATTGAAATAACCGCTCCTTTTCCAGCCTCGTATTTTCTTCCGCTTTCAGAGTTTTCCTTGCTTTCAGTTATTATTCCGTTGTGAAGAAGAATCTCTTTAAGTGTGGTTTCCTTTTCGTTCAGGACACTGTTCATAACTCTGCCTTCGGAATCATTTCTTGTTTTGTTTTCTAGTTCTTCCGCCTTTGTGAAAAAATCCGCAAGGCTTTCCGCCCTGTAGTCGTGGGCGTTGTATCCGTGTTTTCCGAAGAGCTCCTCGTCGCTTAGAATTCTTCCGCGGTAGCCCGCTTTTTCTGTGAAAAACGCAAGACGAGTGAAAAAATCGGACTGCACATTGTAGTCTTTTGTGTCAAAAATAAGTATATTCTCTTTTCCTTCCCATCTGTAGACTTCGTAGTCAAGCGACCGCCATAAGTTTTTCCTTGAAAGCGGAACAAGCCCCGGCTCGGTTTCGAGCGGCTCAAGGATTACGTTGCGCTTTTGGGGAACAAGTTTTCTGTCGTTCTTTGTCATCAGAAGCCTTTTCAGCCTTGCGTTTTTGTCCGGAAGTGAAAATTTTGAGAATGGATTTGAAAGAAGCGACGCCTGAAGCGTAAACTCTTTTTTGTCCTCGAACCTGTAGAAAGAAAGGACTTCGCCGCCTGCGTTCAGATAAATTTTCCCATCCTCCGCTGAATCAGGAATCTCAGGGTTTTCCGAAAGCACGACAGATATTTTCGGCATGACTGTCCGCATTGAATTCTCCGTCGGAAAAACCGCGGACGCTCCTGTGAAATCCACGCTTGAAATCTCTCCGATAAGTCCGCCGTTTGAAGCAAGCCCGAAAAACTGAATTTCTTCTGTGAAGTCGTATCCGATTCTCGCGTTTTCAATCTCCGCTTTCTCAAGGCTTAAAGGAAGCGACGAATACATCAGAAATCCGCGCGGAAAATTTTTCTCATCAAGGTTTTTCTCAAGCGCGATTGAAAAGTCGAAAAGCTTTTCTGTCTTTTTCTCGTTCGCCTCGATGAAATTTCTTAAATCCGCGCCGCCTAAAATCCGTCCGTTTATGTCGCCGGTGAATTTTCCTTTTCTGTCAAAGTCAGAATCGTAAAGAAAACCGAAGTAAAACGGCTTTTCCTGCTCTGAATATTCAAGAAGGTTTTTGTACGGAACAGATTTTGTCTTTAGCCTTAGACATAAGGCTGCCTGTCCGTTTTCCGCGTGGAAGGCTTTCAGCGCATCCTGCTGGATTTCTGAAAATTCAAAGAACGCGTATTCTTTTTCCTTGAGTTTTCCAGATACCGCGTTCTTGTTCAGCGCGGAAAGCTTTTCTTCAGGAAAAATGTTTTCCTCAAAGGCCAAAGTCTTTTTTGATTTTTTAGGATAATGTGAAAGCATCGCGGCTGCAAAAGTCAGGACGGCCGCGATAGAGAGCGCCGCTGTTATAATCCGCATTTTTTTTGTGCCTTGCAGACTGAGCTTTTTCAGGCTGAACTTCCTCGTTTTATGTGGCGTTTCCATAGCCTGAATACTACATTTTTTCGCTGAAAAATACTATATTTGAAAAATGGACAAGGCGATTTTGTTTCACAGCGCGGACGAGATTTTCATCATAAGGTTTCAGAAAAAAATGTTTGAAGAAATCGGCAGGAAAGGAATATGCGTCTCGCCTTTTTTTCCTGTTTTCTGTCCTTTGGGCGGCTTTGAATACAATGACGAGAAAATCGTTCTTGAAAATCCCAGAATCATGCCGGACGGAATTTATATTCCTGTTTCTCTTTTCAGAAACGGAAATGGCGAAAAATGTTCTTTTATGATGAAAATCGCTGTCTTTCTTGGTGAAAACAAAAAAGAAGTTCTTTCGGATTCAGCGATAAATTCAGAGGATTTTCTTTTTCCCCGCGCGCTCAAAAGATTCCGCATTGCAGAATACGAGAAAACAGGATTCGAGACAAAATTCTACAATGAAAAATGGTTCAAGATATGAAAGGATTGCGGAAAAACAGTCCGCGCTAAAATTTCAATATTCTGCTGAAAAGCGATTTCTGTATGTCCATGTTGAAATTCCGCTCGGCTACGACGCTTGTCGGCGGCCCGTGTCCCGGCATTATCACAGTGTTTTCCTGCTGCGAAAGGATTTTCTCGTTTATGTTCCGCCTTAAAATGTGGCTTGAATAGCTTGAGTTTGTGCTTCCGATTTCTCCTGCGCTTATCGTGTCGCCTGTGAAAAGCACGTTTCCGATTTTATAAATCATCGAGTCCGCGGTGTGCCCCGGAAGAGTCATGTAATGGACAGTCATTCCTGCAAGACGCATTTTTCCGTCGCCGTTCAGGACGATTGTTTCCTTTCCCGCGATTTCCCAGTCCGCGCCGTAGATTTTCGGCGAATATATCTTGAGCATTGTCTTAAGTCCGTTCACATGGCTCGGATGGTTGTGCGTGATAAGGACTGAAGTGAGTTTAAGGCCGTTTGATTCAATCTGGGCGATTATCTCCTCGTTCATCTGTCCCGGGTCGATTATTATCGCTTCCTTTGGCTTTTCGTTTGTGATTATGTAAGTGTTTGAAAATCCCTGAGGGTTCACATGATAGTATATTTTCATAAAGGAACTCCGATTTCAGAGGATTTTCCGTTCAGATCCTGGATAATCTCGCTTCCTTTGCCATCGAAAACCGCTTCGCGCGTGTTGCTCATCTTGAATGAGACATTTTCCTGGATTATGTCATAGAATACGGTTTTTTTCAGGTTGCAGTTTCTGAAAGATGTGTTTATCAGCTTTGACTTTATGAACCTTGAGCTGTACAAGTCAGAATCGTCAAAAGACGACTGGAAAGACTGGATTCCGTTGAAGTTGTCCTGAAGGAGCTCGCTGTCGGTAAGAAGCGTGTGCGAGAATTTGCAGCCTGCGAACGAATTGAACTGCATCCTGCATTTTATGAAATTGCAGTTTGTGAAGACCGCGAAGTCGAACATTGTCAAAGTTCCTTTCAGGCCTTGCGAGCGTATGTTCGTGAAAGTGCAGTGCATAAGATTGCAGCCGACAAAGCGTTTTTCAGAAAGGTCGATTCCTGAAAAAGTCATTCCGGCTGCGTTCAGTCCGATTATTGTGTCGTGCGTCTTTATGTAGTTCAGGATATCCTGCGTTGCTTTTCCGGGATTCGGAATGTGGTCAAGGCAGTAGCCTTTGTCTTCGGCGATATTTCCGTTCTCATCGATTTTTGAAACGGCAAGGTTGTCGCAGGAACGCACAATGCATTTGTTAAGGATAAACATCGCTTGAAATGTTATATCAAAAATGAGCGAATGTCGAGTTTTTTGTTTTTCGGATTTTTATTCCGCCCTTATGCTTGTGTTTTTCACGACGACATCGTGCGCTCCGCCTTCACGGATGCTTGCCGCGCTCACCAGAGTGATTTTCGCCTTTTCCTGAAGCTCAGGGATTGTCACCGCTCCGCAGTTGCACATTGTGTGGATTATTTTGCTTGTCGTGAGCGTCACATTGTCGTGAAGGCTTCCTGCGTAAGGAACATAAGAGTCAACTCCTTCCTCGAACGCCATTTTCTTCTGTCCGCCTAAGTCGTATCTCTGCCAGTTGCGCGCGCGGTTCGAGCCTTCGCCCCAGTATTCTTTAACATAGTTTCCGTTCACGATAAGCTTGTTTGTAGGCGACTCGTCGAAGCGGGCGAAATATCTTCCGAGCATCACAAAATCCGCTCCCATCGCAAGCGCGAGCGTTATGTGATAGTCGTGTACGATTCCGCCGTCAGAGCAGATAGGAACATAAATTCCTGTCTCTTTGTAGTATTCGTCTCGCGCCTTTGCGACTTCTACTGTCGCTGTCGCCTGTCCGCGTCCGATTCCTTTCTGTTCGCGTGTTATGCAGATTGAGCCGCCCCCGATTCCGATTTTCACAAAGTCCGCTCCTGCTTCCGCAAGAAACCTGAATCCTTCCGCGTCGACAACATTTCCGGCTCCGACTTTCGCTTCCGGCCATTTTGCGTGGATGTCCTGCAATGCGCGTTTCTGCCATTCTGTGAATCCTTCTGAAGAATCCAAAGTCATCACATCGACTCCTGCTTCAAGAAGGGCAGGAACACGTTCCATATAGTCGCGTGTGTTTATTCCGGCTCCTACGATATATCTTTTTTCGGAATCCAGAAGTTCGTTCGGATGCTGCTCGTGGCTCGCCGCGTCTTTTCTGAAAACCAGATACTGGAGGTTTCCGTCTTTGTCCACAACAGGAAGCTGGTTTATCTTGTTTTTCCAGATTATGTCGTTCGCCTCTTCAAGCGTGATTCCGGCTTCCGCCTTCACAAGGGTTTTCAGGTCTGTCATGTAGTCTTTTACTTTCGCGCCTTCAGGGCAATGGCTGATTCTGAAATCGCGTTCCGTGATTATTCCAAGAAGTTTTCCGTTTGACTCTCCGTCTTCTGTCACTGCGACTGTCGAATGTCCTGTCGCTTCGATTTTCGAGACAAGCTCGGAAAGTGTCTGGTCAGGTCGGATATTTGTGTCGCTTGTCACAAATCCTGCCTTGTACGCTTTCACGCGTGAAATCATCGCCGCCTGGTTTTCGATGGTCTGCGAGCCGTAGATAAAACTGATTCCGCCTTCTTTTGCGAGTGCGACAGCGAGCGTGTCGTTTGAAACCGACTGCATCACCGCGGAAACCATAGGAATATTCATTTCCAGAGGGCATCTTTCTCCAGCTTTTTTGTTGTAACGCACAATAGGCGTTTTAAGCGTCACGTTCGCAGGAATGCAGTCAGGACCTGTGTAGCCGGGAACCAGAAGATATTCATCAAAAGTGTGTGATGGTTCAGAAAAAAAGTAAGCCATTGTTTTCTCCTCAGTTTTATTAAATGGGAATTATACAGATTCGCCGTGTTTTGAACAATGTTGCTGAAGCGTTTTGTTAAAGCACTTTTTCAAGGAACGCGATGGTTCTTTCCTGCCTTGGATTTTTAAGGACTTCCTCAGGCGTTCCTTCCTCGATTATATATCCGCCGTCCATAAACAGGACGCGGCTTGCGACTTCGCGTGCGAATCCCATCTCGTGTGTCACGACGACCATTGTCATTCCGGCTTTTGCAAGCTCTTTCATAACATTTAAAACCTCGCCGACCATTTCAGGGTCCAATGCTGAAGTCGGCTCGTCAAAAAGCATGATTGAAGGGTTCATCGCAAGGCTTCGTGCGATTGCGACACGCTGTTTCTGTCCGCCCGAAAGCTGTTCAGGATAAGAGTTCGCCTTGTCTTCAA
Source organism: uncultured Treponema sp. (assembly GCA_964606655.1). Classification (GTDB taxonomy): domain Bacteria; phylum Spirochaetota; class Spirochaetia; order Treponematales; family Treponemataceae; genus Treponema_D. The sequence goes on along the minus strand of CAZSHF010000075.1, from coordinate 5,742 downwards.
GCCCGACTCGCTTTAAAAGGTCAAGGGCGGTCTTTTCCGCTTCCTCTTTTGAAAGTTTTTTAAGCCGGACAGGAGCGAGCGTTATGTTGTCTTTTACTGTCATGAGCGGAAAAAGGTTGAAATGCTGGAAAACCATTCCGATGTTCTCCCGGATTTTGTTTATGTCGGCGTTTTTGTCGTTCACGTTTTCGCCGTTCACGATTACTTTTCCTTTGTCCGCCATTTCAAGCCTGTTCAGGCAGCGAAGGAAAGTTGACTTTCCGCTTCCTGAAGGTCCGATGACACAGACGACTTCGCCTTCGCGGATTTCGCAGCTTATTCCTTTAAGGATATGAAGATTTCCGAAACTTTTTTCAAGATTCTCGACGCGGATTTTGATGTCGCCTTTTGCCATTTTTGCTCCAGTTGTTTTGTGTTTGTTGTTTTTGCTTCATGCGTTTTGTTTTTCCGTTTTTCCGACTGAATGAATGAAAAGATTTCATAAAACGGACTTGAATAAGTTTAGCGGAAAAACGCCTTGATTTCAATTTTGACTTTGAGCCTGTCCTTTTGTTTCCTGCGTTTTATGAAAGTTCTTTCCAAAAAAATGTCGACATTTGGGGCAATAAATTTCAATAAAACGCCGGAAAATTGTTTTCCTGATGATTTTGGATTATGATTTTCCAGCGGTGTTTTCAGAATGTTTTCAGGTTAAGGAGATTTTCAGATTGAAAAAATTCTTCAGATATGTGTTCCTGAACCTTGCTTTTCTTTTCAGAGTGAAAAAAAGATATATGGTTCAGAATCTTTTCCTTTATTTTGCGGTGCTGGCTTTCCTTTTGTGCATGCGGATTTTCCTTCCGGCTAGATTCTATTCAGGCGCTTCGTATTTTGTTTCTCTTTTCTACACTTTTCTTCTCGGGCTTTTTTCAATTATGAGCGGAAGTTTCCTGTTCTCCTGGACAATATTTTATAATCCTGATTTCCAGCTTAGGCTTTTCAGCCATAAAAAACTTGTGCATGCAAGGCTGTTTATTCTGGTTTCTGCATCTTTTTCAGGTTTCATTGTCGCCTGTCCTTTTTTCATAATGCTTGATATGTTTGTCCTCAGGTTCATAAGCATTTTTCTTCTGTGCGCAAGCGTTCTTCCCCTGTTCGTCCTGTTTCTCGGAATCCGAAATTACAGCAAAGTTGACGCAAGCCAGAATCCGGCTTCAGTTTTTGAAGGCGAAAACAAAGAGCAGTATATTGTCATGTGGGCTTCCGCTCTTTTGCCTGTGTTTTTTTATGAAGGCCTCAGGATTGTTCTTAAGGAATCGGATGCGCTTAAGGCATGCGCGGCTCTGTCAATGATTGTGTTCATGTGCTATCCGGTTTTTGCGGACAAAATGCATCGCATGGTTGAAAGGGAGCAGAAAAAATGGAACATGATGAAATAAAACTTGTGGAAATAAAGAATCTTCGCGTGGATTATCCTGACGGAAATTCGGTTTCGTTTGCGGATATGGATTTTTACAGCGGCAAAAAATATCTTGTGAAAGGCGGAAACGGCTCTGGAAAATCGACGCTTTTAAAGGCGGTTCTTTCGCTTGTCGGGACAAAAAGCGGAAGCGTGAAAATTCATCTGATGCGGACAGAGTATTCAGCATTTTTAGACAAGGAAAGGCTTCTGGATTTTCTTACCCCGAAGGAATATTTTGTCATTGTCGCGGAAAACTACGGGCTTAAAAAAGATGATTATGTCCAAAAAATAAAGATGCTTTGCTCCTGGTTCGGAAAGCCGTATTTTTCAGAGGACAGGCTTATAAAGAATCACAGCGACGGAAACAGGCAACTGATTGGAATTTTCGCTTCGCTCATAGTAAATCCAAGGCTTCTGATTCTGGACGAGCCTTTGAATTTTCTGGACGGACCGACGCAGGACAGGCTTATGTCCTGTCTTGATGAATGGCAGGAAAAGAACAAATCTTGCCTGATTGTAGCCTCAAATTCAGGACACAGGAATTTCAAATCATATAAAACGATAATCTTGTGATATTCTTCTGATGTTTTTTGTGATTCCCCGTTTTTACAATTTTCCGGTTTTCTGAAAACACAGTTTTCCGCTCTTTTCATCAGGGAATTTGTATTTTCTGGAACCGCGCCGTTCCGTTTTCGTCCAGAAACGCGATTTCTGTGTAGCCTGCATCGAGCGCGGCTTTCATCGCTCTTTCAAACGCGAAATCAAGGTTTTTCTTTTCGTGCGCGTCGCTTGATAAAGTCACAGGAACTTTAAAATCGTGAAGAAGAGATAAAAACTCCGCAGACGGATAGACATCGTCCATCGCGCCCCGTGAAATCGCGCCTGTGTTTATTTCGGCGATAATTCCCGCCTTTGAAGCCGCCTTTGCGGTCTCCCTGATTTCATTTCTGTACCAGCTTTCGTTCTCGCTGAAAAAATCAAGCGCGCCGTTCCTCTTTCTGATTAAATCCGCGTGCGCCAGAATCGTGAAATCGCATTTTTTCAGCATCTCGCGTTCCGAATAAAAATATTCCTGAACGCATTTCTTTCCGTTTCCGAAGAAAAATCTTTCAATCCCGCGCCTCACGTTTTCCGCCGAATCGTCGACAGTGAAATTTCCTTCGTTTGTCACAAGATAATGAACCGCGCCGATAAGGAAATCCGGGCTCAAAGAGGAATAATCGTCTTTGATCGAAGGCTTTGTCATTCCGGGAATGTAATCCGCCTCGAATCCGCAGAGGACTTTGATTTTCCCTTTGTGTTTTTCCGCTGCGTCTTTCACATCCTGCATATATTTCAAGGTTTCGCGAGGAGCGATGTGCCAGTCCGAGCCGAACGGAAAGGCTGAATGGCTTGAAAATCCGATTATGTCAAAGCCTTTTTTCACAGCTTCCTCAATGATTTCTTGAGGGCTTTCTTTTCCGTCGCAGTAAGATGTGTGCGTGTGGTAGTTTGTTTTCAGCATTTTCGGCTCCATGTTTTCTTTTCCTCAGGACTCAAGATGTCTCCATTTTCCGCAGAGGGAAAGGAATGTCTCAAATTCGTTCCTGAAGTTTTCAGTCTGCCTTGTTATTTCTTCCTTGTCGCGCGATTTTGAAGCATTGCTTATAAGCGAAGCGATCTGGTTCAGCTTGTTTGCGGAAATCGCGGCGGAGCTTCCTTTTATTGTGTGCGCGATTCTTCGGATATTCTCAAAATCTTCTTCCTTTGCGGAACCGGCGGATTTTTCAAGCTCCCGGATGAGTTTTTTTGTCTGCTCGCAAAAATCGTGAAGAATCTGCCTTCCTAAATTCCAGTCGTTTGCGATTGTGTCCTCAAAATCGTCTGTGTCCCAGAGCTCGCTGTTTGTAATCAGCTTTGAGTCCATAAAGGCGATTTCCGGCGCGGCAGGAAGATTTAAGACCGTGTTCCATTTCTCAAGAAGGATTTTCACGTTGCTCCGCTTGAAAGGCTTCACAAGAACATCGTTCATTCCGTTTCTGACATATTTCGAGAAATTTTCCGGGTCGTTGTTCGCGGTGCAGGCGATTATGATTCCCGAATAGTTTTCTTTTCTGAGCCGGACTGAAGCCTCGACTCCGTCGATTTCGGGCATCTGAATGTCCATAAAAATTATCTGGATTGACGGATGCTTTTTCATGCTTTCAAGGGCTTCTTTTCCGTTTTCCGCCTCATATACTTCGGCTTCAAGGCTTCTTAAAAATTCCGCAAGGATTCTTCTGTTCACAGGATGGTCTTCGGCCACAAGGACTTTTATGTTTCCGCATGAGGACAAATCTTGCGCATCTGACGCGTCTATGTTTTCCGCCGGATTTTGCGCCGCGTTTTCTTTTTCTGTCTGCTCCGCGCTTTGCGCCGGATTTTGCTCCGCGGCTGCTGTTTCTCTTTCTGATTCTGAAATACGCTTTTCAAGAGACTTTAAAGATTCAAGCTCTTCGATGAGTTTTCTTGAGTCTTCTTCGCCGAAGTTTTTTTCAAACAGGTTTTCAAGCAGGTCAATCTGGACGGGTTTGTAGATAAATCCGTCGAAAAACTTGTCGATTTTTTCCGCCGCGAAATTTCCCATAAGGCCTTCAGGGACCAGCATGAAAAGCCTTGTTTTTTCAAGAAGCGGGTTTTTCCGTATGCTTTCTGCAAGGTTCCAGCCGTCAAAAAGCGGCATGTGCATATCGATGAACACGATGTCAAAAGGGTCTTCCATCAGGGCGGCGTACTGCAAAACAAGAAGGCTTTCTTTGGCGTCGGAAGATGTCGCGACATTCTGGATTCCAAGATACTTTAATTTTTTCTCAAGGCTTTTCGCCGCCAGGATGCTGTCGTCAACAGCAAGGATTTTTGTGTTCGCGGGAACAGGAATGTGGTAAATCGGAATCTGGTTTTCTTTTACGGTCCTGAAAGGAAAAGTGAAATAAAACACAGAGCCGCCGTAAGGATTCCGTTCAACTCCGATTTCTCCGTTCATCATCTGGACAAGTCCTTTGCAGATTGCAAGCCCTAATCCTGTTCCGCCGTATTTTCTTGAGATCGAAGGGTCGCCCTGAAAATAGCTTTCAAATATCTTTTCCCTGTTTTTTTCAGGAACTCCGATTCCGCTGTCCGTGACTCTGTACATAAGATAGTCTTCGTCTTTCCGTGAAAGCTCCACAAGGACATAGCCTTCGTCTGTGAATTTTATCGCGTTTTTCACGATGTTCAGAAGAATCTGCTGGATTTTTTTTGAGTCTCCGAGGACAAGGTCTGGAATCGAATAGTCGATGTCGCAGACAATCTCAAGGTTTTTCCTGAATCCTTCCATGCTGATCAAGTGGACAGCGTTTTCTGTAAGGCTTTTGACATCGAAAGGCCTGTATTCAAGCGTCATTTTGTCCGAATTGATTTTTGAAAAGTCAAGAATGTCGTCGACCAGGGAAAGAAGGACTTCCGCGCCGAGCCTTATCTGGCGGAGATAATTCTTTTGGTCTTTTGACAAATCTGTGTCTGAAAGCAGGTCCAGCGTCCCGATTATCGTCTGGACAGGCGTTCTGATTTCGTGGACGCTGTTCGCGAGTATAAGTTCGGGAGGAATTTTTTCAAGCGGCTTTGAAGGCTTATTTTCCTCTTGCATTGAAAAGTTCCATCGCTTTCTGGACTATGACTTCGGGTTTCTGAGGCTTTACAAGGTATTGCCTTGCGCCAAGCTGAAGAGCCTGGATTACCATTTCCCTTTTAAGAGCCTGGGAATACACAAAGACAGGCGGGCTGTTCGGAATCTGCCTTAGTCTTTTCAGCGTCTCAAATCCCGAGATTCCAGGCATGAGGATGTCAAGAATCACAAGTGAATAGTTTCCGCCCTGGACAGAATTAAGAAAATCGCCCGGATTTGAATAAGTGTCGCACTGGATTTTCGCGTTTCTGAAAGCGCCTGCAAGAAGGGCAAGAATCACTGAATCATCATCTACCAGAGCGACCTTTCTGTCGCCCGCGCCGTTCCTGCTGATTTCCTTTTCCGCGCTCTGGCTGTCCGCGATAAGCCTCATGTCGATTGACGATTTCTGTTCTCCGTCCTCGTCGCTTGAAAGGATTTTGTCGGTTATTATGTCCGAGACTTCCGAAGTTGAAGTTGTTTCAACTACGGAGTTCAGGATATTGCTTATGTCGGTCGTGACTTTTATTCCTGTGTATTCCTGATGTCCGTTCACAAGCTCGCGCACAAAAGGGCTCAGAGTGAGAACGTACACATTTCCTGGACGCACTCTTGAATCGCTTAGAATATTGTCAAGAAG
>CAZSHF010000074.1:0-11834 GCA_964606655.1 uncultured Treponema sp. | reverse complement strand
ACTCAGCAACTCAGCAACTCAGCAACTCAGCAACTCAGCAACTCAGCAACTCAGCGCAATTCTTTAACTGACGGCTTTTCTATTGCCGGAAATTCCAATGTACAATTAAAAGTTTCTCATCAGGCATTAACACGGACTTCAAGGCTAAAATTTTTCATCCCAGTATTGAATTTGCTCCGCGCAGATTTCAGTTCCTTTTCAAATCAGGTAATCTTCTCTTCTGAAAAAAAACAAAATCCAACAAGTTTGGAAAAAACGAAGCCGTTTATTTTTTTGCGGATTCATCTTTTAAACAGATGGCAGCAAAGGAATGAACGGCTTTTTATTTTTAACTCACTCATTGAAAGGAGAAAAAAAATGAAGAAAATGTTAAAAAATCTTGCTGCTGTTTTTGCGGCGACTTTGGCGCTTGCAGTTTTAGGCTGCAAAAACAACGCTGAGCCTGCGGACGTCGGAACAGGCGAAACTGCAAATGTGACGCTTGAAAAAATTGAAATCTCGACTTCGCCGAAAACCGCCTACACAGTTGGAGACGAATTTGATTCAACGGGAATGGTTGTTACTGCAACATATTCTGACAAAAGCACAAAAACTCTAAAAACTGAAGATTTGAAAATCGAAGGCTTTGACTCATCAAAGGCGACAGAAAGCCAGGAAATCACAGTTTCTTATACAGAAAATGAAAAAACTGTAAGCGCGAAATTTTCTGTATCGATAAAAGAAAAAGATTCCGGCTCTTCTGGAGATTCGGGAAGCACTGAAACTCCAGGAACTCCTGAAGTTCCAGTTGGAGAATTGCAGTCGATTACAGTAAAAACTCCGCCAAAATTGCTGTACGCAATCGGTGATGAATTTGACCCAACAGGAATGGTTGTTGTTGCTACATATAAACATGAAAGCGATGAGGCCGCCGCCTCAACAACACGCGAACTTAAGCATGCAGAGCTTGAAATTAGTGGTTTTGATTCAAGCAAAAATGGCTCGCCTAAATTACATATAAGTTACACTTTTAAAGAGCGTACTGAGAGCAAAGAATTGGATTTAATGATTTTATCTAAAAAAATGGTAAAAGAACTTTCGGGTCTTAAAGTAACAACTGAACCAACTAAAAAAGACTATCTGGTTGGCGAAACTTTCGATTTTACTGGAATGGAAATAAAGAAAATATATGGAGGAGAATTTTTAATTCAGGATATTAACTGGGTTTCTGCAGAATACGATTTTAGCGTTCCAAACGAAAATGCAGAAGTTAAGTTTACTTACACCGAAGGAACAAAAACTGTCAGCACAACAATCAATGTAAAAGTGTATGCCAATCTCGAAAGCATTGAAATAACAACTGAACCTACAAAAACAGATTATGAATTGCCCTTAAAATCTAAATTAGCAGAAATCAATGTGACAGGAATGGTTGTTAAAGCAAAATATTCTGACGGAAGTGAAAAAACTGTAGAAAATTCAAAATGCACTATTTCACCAGAAACTGTTACTATATCAGATCAAGGCGAAAAAACGATTACAGTTAGTTATACAGAAAATGAAATAACAAAAACTGCAACATTTAATGTAACGGTGAAATTAGCTGGAGATTCAGGCCTTACGCTTTGATAGCAGCAGATTAACTTTTTCTTAAAATCGTAAAAAAAGTTGCTGAGTAAAACGCTCTTCGGGATTTTTGATTCCGGAGAGCGTTTTTTTTTGGGGAAAAGTCTTTCCCCTGCGTCACACTTCGTTGTGCCGCACCCCTTTCTAGCGGGGGCAGAAATTGCCCTGAAAGTTTGCCCCCGCAACGCCCCAAAATCCACATTGTAAACTTTTGTTTGTAGTATCGGTTTACAACTTATGACAAATTTGCTAATATCGTCATCATGAAAAACAAAACTTTATTAAAAATCGCTTTCATTGCTCTTTTTGCGGCAATTATTTGCATCGGATGCTTTCTTAAAATTCCGCTTGGTCCAGTTCCGATTGTTCTGCAAAATGCGCTTTGCATTTTAACTGCACTTCTCCTTGGCGGAATTTTAGGAGGCGTTCCAACCGCATTGTTTTTAATCGCAGGATTAATCGGGCTTCCTGTTTATTCTGGCGGCTCTGGCGGAATTGCTTATTGGGCAGGACCAACTGGCGGATTTCTTGGCGGATATTTGCTCGGCGCGATTATCGCTGGTTTTATTGCAGGAAAACCATCTGTTGAAGAAAAAAAGTTTTCCGCAAAAGTTCTTGTCCGCCTTATAATCGCGATGCTTTTGGGAATGATAATTTTGTACGTTCCGGGCGTGATTCATTTTTCAAACTGGGCGGAAAAAGCCGGAAGAATTCCTTCAGACAAAACTGCATTTTCTTACACAATGGCAGCGTGCGTTCTTCCATACATTCCGGGCGACATTTTGAAAATCGTTGTAGCGGTTCCAATCGCATTAAAAGTCCGCCCGATTCTTGCACAGTATCTTTACAACGAAACAAGCAAAGTTTCAGATTCTGATAATGATAAAGATTCAAAATGTTTGTAAAAGTTTTAGAACCTCAGAAGGAATCACAAAAGCGCTTAAAAATGTTTCGTTTGAAATTCCTGATTCGTGCGTAACTGTAATCGCAGGTGAAAACGGATCTGGAAAAAGCGTTCTGATGTCAATTCTTTCTGGTCTTGACGAAGCCGACAGCGGAAACATTTTCTTTGATGAAAAGCCGATTAAAAAGGCTGGAAAGCAAGTTGGTCTTGTTTTTCAAGAAGCGGAAACTCAGATTTTAGGTGAAACTCCGCGTGAAGACATTGCGTTCGGACCAAAAAATCTTGGAATGAAAAAAGACGAAATCGAAAATGCAGTAAATTCTGCACTTGAACAAACCGGACTTACAAAAAAAGCGGATTTTCCGTCGCGATTTCTTTCCGGCGGAGAAAAACGTCGCCTTGCAGTTGCGTGCATGATTGCAATGCAAAAGCCGATTATCATTTTTGATGAACCTTATGCAAATCTTGATTATGGCGGCGTTAAGCAAGTGAACGCTCTTGTGAAAAATCTTGAAAAAGAAGGAAAAACCGTCGTGATTCTTACGCACGAAATCGAAAAATGCCTTGCGCTCGCAAAAAAGTTCGTTGTGCTTTTTCGCGGTGAACTTGCTTTTGAAGGAACGCCGCTTGAAGGTTTAAAACAAAATCTTGAACAGTGGAACATTCGTAATCCGCTCAACTCGTACAAAACGCTGGAAGATTTAGTTTGGTAGGGCGAGGCAAAAATGTTTCTTTCATTGCTTTATTTAGTGTGCCTCGCCTTCAAGTTTTTCTTTCGAAAAACTTGCTAGATTCAGTTTAATTATGATAGAAAAATATTCTTTATTTTCTTATAAACGTGGCTCTTCGTTTTTACACAAATGTCCTTCTTGGGCGAAAATTCTTTTCATTCCAGTTGTGAACATTTTGTTTTTGTGCCTTCCGCCCTACTTTTCGCTCGCATTGATTTTACTTCAGACAATTGTTGCGTTTTCACTTCGCTTTACGCCTCTCGAACAATTAAATGATTTAAAACCAATAATTTATTACGCAATTCTTTTGTTCTTTTTTCAGATTGTTTCGATTTTATTTTCACTAGGAAATTTGAATCTTTCAGAAACCAAAATAAAAGACGCAAGTTTTGCTAAAAGATTCTTCTCAATATTTAAAGAAACTTTCACTTGGGAAAACCAGAAAGAAACAGTTTTCATGCTTTTAAAACTTTTCGCTGTGATGCAAAGTGCGTCGCTACTTTTTAAAACGTCAACTTCGCTTGAAATTCGACTTGGAATTGAAAAAATCGAACTTGCGATAAGAAAATTCTTTCATTTGAAAAACAAATGCACATTCACAAACGCAATCTCGCTTTTCTTGAATTTTATTCCGATGGTTTCGCGGATCTGGAACGAAACAAAAGTTGCTTGGATTAATCGCGGCGGAAAAACAAACTTGAAAATGTACGTAACGATTCTTCCCGTTTTGTTTTCTGTGGGAATGAAAAAAGCGTACAACGAAGCGAGAGCGATTGAAATAAGAAACTAAAAACAACCGTTTTAATAAATCAAATATAAAAACTTATAAATCTGTTGCCTTTCCACTACAGCGTGGCTTAGAAAACATGGCTGGGCTTTTGTGGTCAGCACTTCAAGACATAATAGTAAACCTAAAAATTGCTTTCGCAATTTTCTTAACGGCTTTCTATTTATCAAGAAGTGTCATAGCCACTTCCTCTCATCCCCAGAATGTTTTCAGCCACGCTTTCGTTGCAAGTCAACAGATGCTTCACATTACAAGAAATTTTATTAAAAAAATAATATTTAGTTTCTTTTTCAATCTTGCTACGAGTCTAAACGGATGCGGACTTCGCCGGAACTTAGCGTTTTTATTTTTCCGTCTTCAGTTTGAATCACAAGACTTGCGTTTTCGTCTATATCAATTGCTTTTGCAAAATAAACGCCTTCTTCTGTTGAAATAACTGGATGAACTTGAATTGTTTTTCCAAGAATGAACGATGCGTCTTTATATTCTTTCATGACTTCGTGCGGATTTTCGTGAAAGATTCGCAAAGTTTCGCCCGCGACAAATGCCGCAAGTTCACAGCGAGAAACATTCTTTTCGATTCCGCCTGCAACTTTTTTAACATCCGCTGGAAAAAAATCCGGATTATCGTGAATGTTGATTCCAATTCCGTCAACAGCGGCTTCAATAGTTCCGTTTTCAAAATTTGCAACGCCCTCCGCAAGAAGTCCGCAGATTTTTTTTCCGTTGTAAAACAAATCGTTAATCCATTTGATTTCCGCATCGATTCCGCAAGTTTTTTTTATTGCACGACGAACTGCAACCGCTGTAAATGCTGTAATTTGCGCAGGATTTTTTATTCCGCCTTTTGGAGCATAAATCATCGTTATATAAATGCCAGTTTTTGACGGAGAATAAAAAGTGCGTCCCATTCGTCCGCGTCCGGCAGTTTGGCTTTCGGCAAAATAAATTGAATCAGAAAGTTTTTTTCCGTCTTCTGTGATGTTTCCGTTTGAATCGTAAATCGATGTTGATTTTGCAATAAGCCTTTTTGCGTAAGAATTTGTTGAATCAATTTCGGTAAAACATTCAATCCAGGAATTTTTGAATTCAGGATAATTTTCAAAAAAGCAAGCCTTGAACAAATCTTCGGAAAAAACGTCGGAAATTCCTTTCAAGACATAACCGCCGCCAGTTGTTCCTTCTATATTAAATCCTTCTTCACGAAGAGTTTTTACAGCCTTCCAGATTGCCGCTCTGCTAACACCGCAGATTTGAGCAAGAGCTTCTCCAGAAACCGACGCGTTTTTGTTTTTTAAAAGCCAGTCAAGAACTTTTTCTTTGGTTTTCATGGTTCAAGTTTATCAAAAGAGCCGTTTTTTTTCTTCCTGTCTTTCTTCGGATTTTTCTTCCGACGCTTTATAATTTTTCTTCAATCGATTAAAATATTCCGATATGCAGTTTGATAATCCTTTGATTGTTCAGAGCGACAGAACAATTTTGCTTGATGTTCATGCTCCGCTTGCAAATGAATGCAGAAACGATTTGATTCCGTTTGCAGAACTTGAACGTTCGCCTGAACATCTCCACACTTATAGACTAACTCCGCTTTCGCTTTGGAATGCGACAAGCGCGGGATTTTCTGCCGAAGATGCAGTTAATACTTTGCAAAAATATTCTCGCTACGAAGTTCCGCAGTCTGTCATAATGTGGATTCGCGAAACTGCTGGACGGTTTGGAAAACTTCGTCTTGTTCCCGGACCAAAAGTAAAAGTTCCGCTAAAACCAAGCGAAGAAGTTTCTAAAGATGAAGAAAAAGCGGAAGTTTCTGAAGAAAATATTGCTGATTCGAATGATGAACAAAAAACGAAAGATTCGCATAAAGAATTAAAAACGATTGAAGAGCAATATCTTTATCTTGTAACGAATTCGCGTCAGATTTTTTTGGAAATATCTTCGATTCCGAGCGTGAAAAAAATACTTGCGCCGGCGATTTATGATGAAAACGCGATTTCTGAAAATGACAAAGTTGAACTTTCCGAAGACGAAAAAAAATATTGCTTCATCTTGAAATTGACTGACCGCGGAACTGTTAAGCAGGAACTTTTAAAATCGCTTTGGCCTGTAAAAGATGAAATCCAGCTTGAAGACGGAGAACCGCTTGATTTTGAATTAAGGCAAACTACAAAAAGCGGAAAACCTTTCGTGATTCGCGATTACCAGAAACTTTCTGCGGATGCTTTGGTCGGAAACAAAGGTCCTGGAACTGGATTTGGAACAATCGTGCTTCCTTGCGGGGCAGGAAAAACAATCGTCGGAATGGAAATAATGGCTCGCCTGAAAACAAGCACGCTTATAATCACGACGAATATTTCCGCAGTTCATCAATGGATTAGTGAGCTTTTGGACAAAACTAATCTTACAGAAGACCAGATTGCAGAATACACGGGCGAAAACAAAACGATAAAACCTGTGACGATTGCAACTTATCAGATTTTAACTTGGCGGCCTGAAAAAGACGGACCTTATCCGCATTTTTCGCTTTTCCGCGAGCGGCATTGGGGGCTTATTATTTATGATGAAGTTCATATGCTTCCCGCTCCGGTTTTTAGAGTTGTCGCGGAGCTTCAGGCAGTTCGCCGCGTTGGATTGACGGCAACTTTGGTCCGCGAAGACGGATGCGAAGGTTTTGTTTTCAGTCTTGTAGGTCCAAAGCGTTACGATGTTCCCTGGAAAGAACTTGAAAAAACTGGATTTATCGCGACCGCAGAATGTGTTGAAATTCGGCTTGATTTGCCAGAAGAAAGCGAAGTTGAATATGCGGTTGCAAATGCAAGATTAAAACACAGAATTGCAAGCGAAAATCCTCTGAAATACAAAGTTACTGAAGAAATCATAAATAAATTTCCAGACGACAAGATTCTTGTGATTGGGCAATATCTGGATCAGCTTGCGGAACTTTCAAAACGACTGAACGCGCCGATAATAACTGGAAAAACGCCGAATGTTGAACGCGACAAAATCTATGATGATTTTCGCAAAGGAAACATTCACGTTCTTGTTGTTTCAAAAGTTGCAAACTTCGCGATTGATTTGCCTGACGCGTCGATTGCGATTCAAGTTTCAGGAACATTCGGAAGCCGGCAAGAAGAAGCGCAAAGGCTTGGAAGAATATTGCGTCCAAAAGAAAGAACTTCGCGCTTTTTCACGCTTATAACACGCGACACAGTTGAAGAAGATTTCGGCTCGAACAGACAAAAGTTTTTGGCAGAACAAGGATATTCGTACAGAATTGAAAGATATTCGGACAATTTGCAATTAGGAATTCTGAATTAGGAATTAGGAATTATGGAAGATAGACAGAAACTTGCGGAGAAGGCAAAACGAGTTGTTCGATTTCGTGAAAGCCTCACTCTTTTGCCCGACGAACGGTTTTTTGACATCATGCGGACTTATCTTGGTCAGATTCAAAGCCCATACAACAAGCCAAACCTGATTGAAAAACTCAGCGCGATTTTCAGAAAAGAGCAGAACCAGCGAAGGATTATTTCGTTTCTGTCGGATTTTGACATAAAAATGCTTTCCGTGATTTCGATTCTTTCGGAGGCGAATCAGGATAAAATCACAGATTTTTTCTCAAAAGATTACACGCTTTCAGGAATTTACGCGGAACTTTTGAATCTTTCCGAGCGGCTTTTGATTTATTCGTACAAAAATCCTGAGACACAGAAAAATGAAATCGGAATAAATCCTCTTCTTGAAGACGCGCTTTCTCCTTATCTTGGACTGAATGAGCTTTTGCATGAATCGGTTTGCGCGGTCAGGAATCTTGAAAACAGCTTCAGCCTTTCGCCTCAGTTTGTCGCGTCTTATATTTCTTTCATTCAGGCAAATCCTGAAATGTGCAAAAACGATTTGTCAATCAGAAAAAAGGAATCGGAACGGCTTGAGTCGATTTTCCCGGAACGGAAAGAAGTTCTTTCGCTTTTGCTGAACGCTTTCATGAATCTTGGAATCGTGAAGTTTTCTGAAAAATCGCTTGCGGTTGATGAAAACCGTTTGAAGAAATTTGCAGAGCTTTCTGAAGTCTCGCAGTATGTTTATCTTTCTGCGGCGAGCGCGGTTCATCTTGGAAGGGAAGGGCTCAGGATTCAGTGCGAGCTTTTGCTTGATGTCGCGGCGACAATTCCTGAAAAAGGATTCACGCTTTCTTCGCTGATGAACACAGCGTTTCTTCTGAGCAACAGGAACGAAACTTTAGGTTCGGAACGGAAAAGAAGCGGCTTTTCAAAAATCCTTGAGGCGAGAAGAACGATTGACTTCAATTTTGACACAGACGATTATTCCGCGGCGAAAAACCTTGGCTCGTATTCCGGAAAGATAATCGAAAAAATCATAAACAACGCGGTTTTGCTCGGACTTTTTGACTTGTACGGAAAAACCGAGGACGGAGAAAATATTTATGTCCGCTCGGAAGTCTTTAAAAGCGACGAAAACAATAAAAACAATGAAAACGGAACTGAAAAAAGAACTGAAAAGTCCGGGGCTTTTGACGACGGAAATTCTAAAAGCGGAAAATCTGAGCATGAAAATTCCTCAGACGGAAAAAAAGGGCTTTTGAACATAAACGCAGGAACTGTTGTCACGATTATGCCGGGGCTTTCGCTTTCTGAACTGATTCCTTTTACGGTTTTTCTGGATATTCAGAAAAACAGCATTGTCTCCGAATTTGAAATTTCGCGGAAATCTGTCAGCCGCGCTTTTGACAAAAATATTTCGCCCGACGAGATTGTTTCTCTTCTTGAAAAATACAGCGCGTATGAAATTCCTCAGAATCTGAAAATGAACATCGAGGAATGGCACAAATCTTACACTTCGGCGATGCTTTTCAAAGGATACATTTTAAAAGTTGACGAGAAAACTTCGCGGATTATCGAAAAAAATCCGAATGTCGTTCCTTATATTCAGCAGAAACTGTCGGACGGAATTTATCTTCTGAACATTCCGCTTGACGGAAACATAGATTTGTTCATTGAAACGAGCGGACTTGAATTTATGGGAAATGTGAAAAAGCCTGAACGGAAGGCGGATGTTATGGATTTTCCGCGTCTTCAAAAGGGAATAAGCATGATTTCAGATTCGGTTTCGGTTTTCGGCGATGTTTGTGATGTCGGCGGTGAAGTTGGCGGAGAATTTGAAATCCGCAAAGAGAAAGAAGAGAAACTTGAAAAGCTGAGAGAGCTTTCAGAAGAAGGAAAAAAGATAAAAGGCGAATTCCAGAAGATTTTGCGTTCTCTTGGATTTTCAAAACAGCAGGAAGATGTGCTTTCCGCAAGAATCGAAAAAGGTGTGATTCTTTCGGAAGAGCAGCTGAAAGCGGAAACTGTCCGCCTTGAGATTCTTGAAGCGGACGGAATGAATTACGCGGGAAAAGTCCGTCTTGTTGAAAACGCGATTTCCGCCGGGGATTCGCTTGAAATTTTTATGCCGGCGGACAGAAGCGGTTCTGTGATGAAAACTTTTGTCGGAAAACCGATTTTGATTTCAAAAAATTCTGGCGACAGTCTTTTGAAATTTCAGACAGAGCCAGACGGCGAAATAAAGCTTTTTTCTGTCAGCATGGCGAATCGGATAAGATTGATAAAGACGAGCGTTTTTAATTAAAAGGTCGGAATTTTGTCTTTTATTCTATGTTATGACTTTAGAACTTGCGATTGCGGTTGTTACTTGTCTAGCAACTGTTGTGAGTACAGTTATAGCAGACCTTTCTTACCTAAACAATAAGAAAGATTAAAAAACAAAGCCGCCAAAGTTGCTCTAACTCTTTTGACGGCTTTTCGTTCAATGAGGAGACAGCCCACGCTGATGGATGCCTCTTTGTTTATAATATAAACCGATTCTGCTTTGTTTTCAAGTTAATCTCTGCAAAACCGGCGATTTGCGTTCTTATTTTTTTTCGTTTTCTACAATTTCTGTCTGCTTTATCGGCTCTTCTTCCAAACTCAAGTCGCCGTCTTTAATCCAGCCGAGTTTTCGTTCAAGCAAGCCGAACGCCCAAGTTAAAATGCCTGGAAGAATAAACGAAATCATTATTAATCCGAACCAGTTCCAGAAAGTAGGCGAGATGCTAAGCGATTCCGCCGAAATTGAAGCGATTTCTTCCGCTGCCGCTCCTGCTTCGCTTGCTTTGTGAATTGCCCAGTTTACAGCCTGTTCACTTGGAGAAAACCATCCTGTTATAACGCCGATTTGTCCTACAAATCCGCAAGTTCCCATTCCGCTTGAAACCGCCGCTCCGTTCATCTGCATTTTGAAAATGCAAGTTGAAATCGGTCCTGTAATCGCACTTGCCAAAGTTGGAGCAATCCAGATTTTCGGATTCTTTATAATGTTCGGCATCTGGAGCATTGAAGTTCCCAAT
Source organism: uncultured Treponema sp. (assembly GCA_964606655.1). Classification (GTDB taxonomy): domain Bacteria; phylum Spirochaetota; class Spirochaetia; order Treponematales; family Treponemataceae; genus Treponema_D. The sequence goes on along the minus strand of CAZSHF010000074.1, from coordinate 1,407 downwards.
CCTTGCGAAACAAGTCCGCCCCATTTGTTTTCGCGGAAACTCATTATTGCAAAACCAATCATCTGTGCAGAACATCCTGCAACTGCGGCTCCTCCTGCAAGTCCTGTAAGTCCTAACGCCGCGCAAATTGCCGCAGATGAAATTGGAAGCGTCAATGCAACGCCAACAACAACTGAAACTAAAATTCCCATCAAGAATGGATGAAGTTCAGTTGTAAGCATTATTAGTTTTCCAACCCAGCTAGCCGCAATCCCAATGTATTTTGCACACAAAACGCTGATTAAAACGCCGCTTAAAATCGTTACAAGCGGGGTTACAAGAATGTCAACCTTTGTTTTTTTGCTTACAAGATTTCCACATTCCGCCGCGATTATTGCGATTATCAAAACCGCCAAAGGTCCGCCCGCGCCGCCTAATGTATTCGCAGTTGCTCCGACTGTAACAAGGCTGAACAAAACAAGTCCGCCGACTTTCATTGCATATCCGATTCCGATTGCCATTGCCGCGCCTACAACGTGCGGTTCAGAACAGAATTTTCCTGCATCAACTAAAAACTGAAAAACCGGATTTACAGAAAGACGAAGCAAAAGTTCGCCCAGCGTTTTTACGATTGTACCAACTAAAAGAGAAGCAAAAAGCCCCTGAGCCATTCCAGCCATTGCGTCAACAAGATAACGCTTTACGTATTTGTTCATAATACGCTCCTTTGATAATTTGAATTTTTTAGAAAGAGAGATTGATTTGGTAGCCAAATGCCGACTTTTTTTACGAACATTAAAAGATGCACGTAGGCAAGGTTCCGATTTGAAAAACAATCTGCACAAGTGAGTTCAACTTTTCAATAATTCTGAAAAACCGCTTGTTAGGTGATTTCGACTTGCTCAATCACCATAACTTTTTTACGAACGCGGAAGCCGTTTTTCATAATCGGGTTCTTGCCGAGAGTGCATTTTTGCATAATTTATAAAAGTCGATATTTGGATTAGTAAATTACTTGTTGATGTTGATACTCAACGCGCCGTAGCGTCGCAGGTAAGGTTGTTCCGTGGAATCTTCCGTAGTTCATCACAAACGTAAAATCTTTTAGGAGTTTAGAATATTTTTTTGATTTAGAAAAGCCGTATAAATTTGGCGTGTCCGTTTGGTAATTTCGACAGGCTCAATCACCAAACGGTCGGGCTTTCGCGTTATAAAATTGGCAAAGCCAATTTTTCCGTTCAGCCACACTTCGTGTGTCCGAACCCTTCGGGCTTCAATCCCTCACGCATTTTCTTGCAAATAACCAGTGTTTTCTAATTAAGCGAAATTAATTATAATTTCCGTCTATGAAAGCTTCAAAATTTATTATTTCTACATTGCGCGATGCGCCTAACGATGCAGTTATTGCAAGCCACAAACTTATGATGC
>CAZSHF010000073.1:0-11944 GCA_964606655.1 uncultured Treponema sp. | reverse complement strand
AAGATCAACGGTTTTCAAGACCGCCCCAGTACGACCGCTTTGGTATCGCTCCAAACAAAGTAAAAGAATATTAGCGTTTTTGACAAAAACTGTCAACAAAATAAATCAAATTGCTGGAAAATGATTCATCAGAAAATTTTCTTTCCGGAAACAAAAAGCCCCTTCACTTTGCCGAAAAGCTCCGCTTCCTCGAACGGAGTCGCTTTTCCTTTGCTTTTAAATTCCTTCGGGTCAACAGTCCATTTCTCGTCGGGATTCAAGAGCGTGAAATCCGCGTCAAATCCGACCTTAAAAAGACCTTTGTCCAGATGCAGAATTCTTGCCGGATTCGCGCTCATAAGGGAGCTCAGCCTGGACGCGGAAAGTTTTCCGCCTTTCACAAGAACTGTATTGCAAACTCCAAAAGCGGTTTCGATTCCTGAAAAACCCGGAGAACCGTTCGCCTTGTCCTCCGCTGTGTGAGGAGCATGGTCAGTCGCGATGCAGTCGACTGTTCCGTCGCAGAGAGCGTTCATCACAGAAATTCTGTCGTTTTCGTGACGCAGAGGCGGATTCACAAGAGCGCGTATCAAAGGCTCGCTGTCGCCTGCCAGTGCGATGTGATGAGGAGTCGCCTCCGCTGTGACAGAAAAACTGTCCAGAACAGAGATATTTTTTTCCGCATCAAGATTTTTTTTCGCGCGCCGCACAGCCTCGACAGAATTTTCCGTGCTTATGTGGCAGATGTGGATATGGCAGCCCGCTTTTTCCGCAATCCGAATGTTTCTTTCAGTCGCAGCATCTTCAGCCAGAGCAAGAATCTCATTCGCCTCGGAAAGCTCAGAATCAATTTCCCGCATCGCATCACAAGGAACTTTTCCAGCGTCGCCTTTTCCCCAGGCGGAAAGACCGAATCCTTTCATAATTTCAAGCGCTTTTTCCCGGTGAGGACGCGCCTTTTCCGCAAGAGAACAGTCTTCGCAATGGCATGATACAATCTGTCCGTTTTTTCCGGCTTTTTTCATTCCGTCCAGCATGACAGAGCTTGAAAGCACATCGTGTCCGTCTTCTGTGACAACAGGAAATTCCGCTCTGTCCATATTATCAAGATGAGAAGTGTCAGAACCTCCAAAGCCTTTTGTGATGCTTACTGACTGAATCAGATGCGTAAGCCCAAGCGAATTTCCGCGGCGCATGACTTCCCTCGCCTGTTCCGCAGACGAAATCACAGGATTCGTGTTCGGCATGGCGACAACAGTTCCGTATCCGCCGTGAACGCAGGCTGCAAGCCCCGAAAGCAAATCCTCTTTTTGTGTCTGCCCCGGGTCGCGAAGATGGACATGAGTGTCGATAAACGCCGGAGAAAGCACAAGACCTTCCGCGTCGAAAAGAGAAATTTCAGTTTCCTGGGGAAGAACGCTTTTTGCGGCGGAAAATGACTTCTCCCGCTCGGAATAATCGCCTAAGAAAACCGAGACGATTTTTCCGTCCGCAGAAAGAACCGCTCCGTCATCTTCAAGGTTTTCATCAACAAGATGAGCATTGTAAATCAGAATCGCGTCTTTCATTTTTTCTCCGTATTTTTCATTTAAAGTTTTGCAATGCAGCCGTAAATTTCAGGGCGCAAAGGAATTTCAGTCAATCCTGTTTCCGTTCTCGCCTGCCTCGTAAAGAGTGTCGCAGTATTCGCATCTGTAAATCGCCTTTGTCCTGTCGACAAGAAGAAATGTCGGCGGAACATAATCTTCTGTCTGGGTTATGCAGCGCGGATTTTTGCAGCGGAAAACATCCTGGACTTTGTCAGGAAGAGCCATGTTTATTTTCCGGATGATTTTCTCATCTTTTATGACATTCACGCAGATTTCCGGGTCGATAAAGCCGAGGACAGAATAATCGATGTCCATGACATTCTCGATTTTTATTATGTCTTTTTTCCCGCTTTTTTTTGAATTCACATTCATTATGAGCGCGGAAGTGAAAGGCGACTTGTCAAGCCCAAGCCACTGAAAAATCCGCCAGCCTTTTCCGGCTCTGATGTGGTCAATCACAAGACCGTTTTTTATCGTGTCGACATTCAGCATTAGAGAACTCCTAGAATTTTTGAGATTAAAGCCATGCGCGCGAACATTCCGAACCTGACCTGCTTGAAATACGCGGCGCGGGGATCGGAGTCAACTTCAGGGGAAATCTCGTTCACACGCGGAAGAGGATGAAGGACAATCATGCGTTTTTTCGCAAGCCTCATCTTCTCTTTGTCAAGAATATAACTGTCCTTGAGGCGGATATAATCCTGCTCGTTGAAAAACCTTTCTTTCTGGACGCGTGTCATATAAAGAATATCCAGGCCGGAAATGACATCTTCCATACGCTCGGCAGTTTCGTACTCGACATTGTTCGGCTTCAAGACGTTCTCAATCATATAGTCCGGCATGCAAAGCTCTTTCGGGCTTATGAAGACAAATTTATTGTTCGGATAGCGGCACAAGGCCTGCGCAAGGGAATGCACAGTCCTGCCGAATTTCAGGTCGCCGCAGAAACCGATTTTCAGCCCTGACAGGTCGCCCAGAAGACGGCGGATTGTGACGAGGTCTGTCAAAGTCTGGGTCGGATGGCTGTGTCCTCCGTCGCCCGCGTTTATCACAGGACACGAGGAATATTTGCCTGCAAGAAGAGCCGCGCCTTCCTTAGGATTACGCATCGCGATGACATCAACATAAGAGGAAACAACCCGGATTGTGTCGGCAAGAGTCTCGCCTTTTGTCGAAGATGTGTAAGAAGCGTCCGCAAAACCTTCAACAGAACCGCCAAGATGAAGCATCGCAGCCTCGAACGAAAGCCGGGTTCTTGTGCTTGGCTCAAAAAAAAGTGTCGCAAGAATTTTCCCGCGACACACATCTTGAAAAGAATTCGGATCGACTGTCATCTGCTCTGCAAGCGAACAGATTTCATCAATCTCCGAAACTGTCAAATCACTAGGTTCTATCAGATTCCGACCTGCTAACATTTGTTACTCCAGCAAAACTCTCAGGAAATTTTCACGAGTATATCAAATAGCCGGAGAGTTTACAATCTGCTGACATCTCTTGTCACTTTCTGTTTTTCCTTACAAGCGAAAGCATCTCCAGGAACGCGCTTTTTTCTTTTTTCATCTCTTTTGAGCCTCGCGTGATTTTACAGAGCGACATATTGTATTTTTTCGCAATCTGACGCTGGGGAGTTCCCTTGTCGAGCTCTTTGACCAGAAGCCAGCGTTCCGCAAAATCGCGGCGTTCGGAAGGAGTGAAAAGGCAACCGAACATATTCTTTATGTCAGCCGCACTGTCCGCCGCGGAAAAGACATAGCAGAGCTCGTCGTAACATTCTTTGAGATATTTTTCCTTTTCGGCAATGATTAAACTTGAAGCGGATTCAGAGGAAGTTTCCTCAGGATTTGCGGCGGCGGTTTCAGTTGTCTGGTTATTATGCATAGAAACATTTTATATACAAGAAAAAGAAAATGCAAGAAAATCGGAAATCAAAAAAAACTGGCATCTTTAGACACCAGTTTTTATAAAACGTTTTTATTGCCGTTTATTTCACTTTTTTAGCTTTTTTAGCGGAAGTTTTGCTTTCCGCGTTTCCGCCTTCAACAGGACGCGGAACTTTTTTCAAGTGCCAGATGTCGCGGACATAATCCTCGATTGTTCTGTCAGAAGAGAATTTTCCGGAGTTCGCGATATTCTTGAGAACCGCTTTTGCCCAGGCTTTTTTGTCGGCGTAAAGTTTTTCAGCCTCGTCCTGAGCGCGGCAGTAATCGTCAAAGTCAGCAAGAACATAGTAGACATCCGCGCGGTTTCCTTCGATTCCGTACACAAGCGAATCGTGAAGTTCCTTGAAAAGCTGATGTGTCGGGTCGTAAGTTCCGTCAACAAGCTGCTCCACAACTTTCGCAAGCCCCGGATTTCTGACCAGATAATCCTGAGGATTGTAGGAATGTTCCCTCTCGATTTTCTGTACTTCTTCTGTCAAAAGACCGAAGATGAACGCGTTCTCTTTTCCGGCTTCCTCAACGATTTCGATGTTCGCGCCGTCCATTGTTCCCATCGTCAGCGCGCCGTTGCACATAAACTTCATGTTTGAAGTTCCAGAAGCCTCAAGTCCTGCGGTTGAAATCTGCTCGGAAATATCCGCGGCAGGGAAAATCTTTTCCGCGACTGAGACGCGGTAGTTTTCGACAAAGACAACGTGAAGCGTATCATTCACGCGGCGGTCGTTGTTTATCCGTTCAGCGACAGTGTTGATAAGCTTGATAATCGCTTTCGCGCGTCTGTAGCCGGAAGCGGATTTCGCGCCGAAAATATAAGTTTTCTTCGCAGGCTTATAAGAAGGGTCTTCAAGCATTCTGTTGTAGACATACATGACATGAAGAATATTCATAAGCTGGCGTTTGTATTCGTGAAGACGCTTGACCTGAACATCGAAAATCGACTCAGGGTCAATAAGCTCGTTCTGTGTGTGCTTCAGGAAATCCGAAAGACGGCATTTGTTTTCCGCCTTGATTTCCATAAGTTCTTTCAGCGATTTTTCGTCGTCAAGAAATTTCTCAAGACCTTTAAGTTTTGTCAGGTCTTTTTCCCAGCCGTGTCCGATTCTGTCCGTGATGAATTCCGCAAGTTTCGGGTTCGCGGAAAGAAGCCAGCGGCGCTGTGTGATTCCGTTTGTCTTGTTGTTGAACTTTTCAGGATAAAACTCATACCAGTCGTGAAGCTCGACTTCTTTCAAAAGCTTTGTGTGAAGCTCGGCAACGCCGTTCACGCTGAATCCCGCGTGAATCGCAAGCCAAGCCATATAAACCTTTCCGTTGTTTATGATTGACATTCTGCTCTGCTTTGCATAGTCAGTAGGATATTTTTCGCGGAGCTCAATCATGAACCGGCGGTTGATTTCCTCGACAATCTGATAAATGCGGGGAAGAAGCCCCTGGAAAATCTCAATAGGCCATTTTTCAAGCGCCTCGGCAAGAATCGTGTGGTTTGTGTAAGCAAATGTCTTTGTGACAACTTTCCATGCCTCATCCCAGCCAAGATTGTATTCATCCATCAGGATTCTCATGAGTTCAGGAATCGCGACAACAGGATGAGTGTCGTTCAGCTGGATGACATGAAGATCAGAGAATTTGCTGAAATCAGTTCCGTGGTCAGCGACATAATGGCGGACAAGATCCTGCAAAGACGCGGAGCTGAAGAAATACTGCTGTTTAAGGCGAAGAGCCTTTCCGGAAGGACCTGAATCGTTCGGATAAAGAACTGCGGAGACATTTTCAGCGCTGTTCTGTCTTTCCACCGCGCGGTTGTATTCCATATTGTTGAAAAGCTGCAAATCAAATCCGTCAGGAGAAGAAGCCTGCCAGAGACGCAATGTGTTTACAGTTCCTGTTCCGTAGCCGACAATCGGCATATCGTAAGGAGTCGCTGTGATTTCCTCGGCGTTCTCCACATAATAACTGTCGCGTCCGTCAGGAGTTTTTCCGTAAGCGATGTTTCCGCCGAATTTAACTGTGACAGCCAGGTCGGAACGCTTGATTTCCCAAGGGTCGCGGTGGACAAGCCAGTTGTCAGGATATTCAACCTGATATCCGTTCTCAATTCTCTGCTCGAACATTCCGTAGCGGTAGCGGATTCCATATCCGTGTCCCGGATAATCCAAAGTCGCAAGGGAATCAAGGAAACAGGCGGCAAGACGGCCAAGTCCTCCGTTTCCAAGTCCGGCGTCAGGCTCCTGGTCCTCAACCATATCGAAATCGATATTCATCTCTTTTAAAACTTCTTTGACCTGATCTGAAATCTGCGCGTTTATAAGATTGTTGCTCAAGGCTCGTCCCATAAGGAACTCAGCCGACAAATAATAAAGCTTTTTAGTTGGTTTCTTTTCATATTCCTGGCGTGTGGCCATCCAGTTGTCCATTATGACTTCAAGAGCCGAAGCAGAAACTGCATCGAAAAAATCGTGTTTGTTGGCATGGGAAATATCTTTTCCGTACTGTCGTTTCAATCTGCCTTCAAGATTTTCCTTAAACACTGCGGCATCAAAATACATTTAAATTAACCTCCATGGTCATTAAGTCCGAATACGGTACATAAAATTTTAATAATTTGCAAGTTAATGCAAAGTTATTTGCTCATCAGGATTACAAAGCTTCCGGCAGGAAGAATGTAACGCTTCTGCTCAGGAAGAAGAACTTCTTTTCCGTCCTCGCAGGCAGTCTCATCTCCTGCGACAGAAGTGTCGGCGACAACATGCCATTTTTTCCCCTTAGGAGCGGAAGGCAAAGTCACTGTGACATCGTAAATGTCTGTGTTTCCCGCGATATAAAAATCGTTGTCGTGTGTCTGTCCGTCAGGATAAAAAAACCTTGTTCCGTCAAGCCTGAACGCCAGGAATCTTCCCGGATTCACCCAGTCAGGATTTTTGCAGTCAATGTCGTACCATTCGACTTCCGGCGTTGTCGTGCTGAAGAAAGTCTCGCGCTGGAAAACAGGATGCGATTTTCTGAGCGTAATCATTCTTTTTGTGAAATTCACAACCTCGTGGTTCTTTGCGCAAAGAAGCCAGTTCACCCAGGAAGTCTCGTTGTCCTGGCAGTACGAATTGTTGTTTCCGTTCTGCGTACGCCTGAACTCGTCGCCTGCCGCGAAAAGCGGAACTCCCTGCGAGACCATAAGGCAGAGCATGAAATTCTTGATTTTCCGGACGCGCAGGTTCTCGATTTTAGGATTGACCGTGACGCCTTCAAATCCGTGGTTGTAGCAGTTGTTGTCGTTCGAGCCGTCACGGTTCTGCTCGCCGTTCTCGTCGTTATGCTTTCCGTTGTAGCTTACAAGGTCGTTCATCGTAAAACCGTCGTGGCAAGTCACAAAGTTTATTGAACTTGTCGTGAGCCTTCCGTCGTGCGCGTAAAGGTCAGAGCTTCCTGCGATCCGTGTCGCGGCGGATGTGATGACGCCTTCGTCTCCGCGGATAAAGCGGCGGATGTCGTTTCTGTAGCGGTCGTTCCACTCGCTCCATGAGCCGCCCGGGAATTTCCCGACAAGATAACCGCCTGAACCGCAGTCCCAAGGCTCAGCGATTATTTTTGTTCCCGAAAGAACCGCGTCGTTTGCAATCGCGTTTGTAATGTGGTCGTAAAACTGGACGACACCGTTCTGGTCGCGGCACAAAGTCGCCGCAAGGTCGAACCTGAATCCGTCAACGTGCATCTCGCTCACCCAGTAACGGAGGCTGTCCAGAATGAATCTGCGCACAACGGGATGATTGCAGTTCACTGAATTTCCGCATCCGGAGAAATTGTGGTAATACTGCTTTTTATCTCGCGGAAGATTGTAGTAAACTGAATTCTCAAATCCTCGGAAACTGAAAGTGTAGCCGTGCTCGTTTCCTTCGGCGGTGTGGTTGTACACAACATCAAGAATCACTTCAAGTCCGGCTCTGTGCATCTCTTTCACAAGATTCTTGAATTCGCGGACAGAACCGCCCGGACTCTTGTCTGAGGAATAGCCTGTCTTTGGAGAGAAAAATGAAACTGTGCTGTAGCCCCAGTAATTTGAAAGCTTAAGTCCGGTTTTAGGATTTATATTGTTGTTCTCGTTCTCGTCAAATTCAAAGACCGGCATGAACTCAACCGCCGTGACTCCAAGCTCTTTAAGATAAGGAATTTTCTCGATGAAGCCTTTGAAAGTTCCCGGATTTTTCACGCCGGAAGTCTCAGACGCTGTGTAGCCTTTCAGATGGGCCTCGTAGAAAATCGACTTGTGGAGCGGAATCCGCAAAGGCTTGTCGCCTTCCCAGTCAAAATCATTGTCGCAAACCACAACGCATTTCGGAAAATCAGAAAGGTCGGAAAGCTTTCCGTTCTCGACACCTGCAAGCCCTCTTTCCCTCTGAAGATTGTAGGAACGGAAGATAGAACCTTGTGTCAGGGCTTTTGCGTAAGGGTCAAGAAGATATTTGTTGAAATTGAAGCGGTGGCCTTCAGGCGGAACATAAGGACCGTCAACACGGTAAAGATACAATGCTCCGGCTTTCAGACCTTTCACATAAATATGCCAGATGCTTCCAGTTCTGTTCTGGACAGGATCAAATTCAATCGAACGGACAGGCTGCTTGTCGCTGGACGAATCAAACAGATGAAGCACAACACGCTCAGCGTTTTTGCTGTAAACGGCGAAATTCACGCCTTCTGAATCAGGAACCGCGCCCATGACAAGCGGAGTCCCTTTCTGAATTTGCAAAGAATCCATAAAAGCGATACTAGCACAGATTGAACTATTTTTCCACTCTGCTTTACTCTTCAGGAAGCGGTTTTATCTTTTTCACATAAATAACGCGCATGAAAACAAGCGACATCGCGACCGACATGAATTCCGCGATTATAAAACACCACCTGCCGATAATCGAAGAACCGTCAAGAAAAAGGCTGCGTAAGCGGGCTTTTTTAGGTTCATCGATAAAACGGCACTGAGGAAAACTTGAGTTTTCCGAATCAAAAGCATTGCAGACAAAACAAAAACGAGTCTGAAAAACCCGCTAATCGCGTCTACTCTTCCGGCAAAGTCTTTATCTTCTTCACGTAAATCACGCGCATAAAAACAAGCGACATCGCGACCGACATGAACTCAGCGATTATAAAACACCACCAGACATTGTCCACATTTCCTGTCCTTGAAAGAAGATACGCGGCAGGAAGAAAAACCACAATCTGGCGGCAGAACGAAACAATCATGCTGAAAACCGCGTTTCCGAACGCCTGGAAAACCGACGAAAGCGTTATCGCGACAGCCGCTCCAAGAAAGCTCGGGGCGATTATTCTCAAGGCGGCGATTCCCATCCTTCGCATTTCAGGGCTTGCGCTGAACAGGTCGAACAGAAAACCCGGAATCGTCTCGAAAAGCAGAATTCCCAAAAGCATAATCGCGGCTGAAATGCACAATGCTCCTCGGATTGTGTTTGTGATTCTCTTGTGATGAAGCGCGCCGTAATTGTACGCGATAATCGGCGTGATTCCGTTGCACAGCCCGAAAACCGGCATGAATATAAAACTGTTCAATTTAAAATAAACGCCGTAAACCGCAATCGCCGTGTCGCCGCCGTTTTGAACCGAACCCAGAATCAGATTCATAAAATAAGTTATCACAGAAGTTATTGATGTCATCAGAATCGACGGGACCGCGACTTTGTAAATCTGGGCGATTATCTTTCCCGAAACCCTGAAGTTTTTCAGGCTGAAGTGGACATCGTGATTCTTTTTGAAATTCAGGAAAAGCGAGACAAAAAGCCCTAGAATCTGACCTAAAACAGTCGCAAGAGCCGCGCCGCGTATTCCCATTTCCGGAAAAATCCCGATTCCGAAAATCAGAAGCGGATCGAAAATTATATTGAAGACCGCGCCTACAATCTGTGAAATCATCGAAAGAAAAGTCCGTCCTGTCGCCTGAAGAATCCTTTCGCTCATCATTCCGGCAAAAGCGCCGAAGCCAAGCACAAGGATTATGTCAAGATACTGTTTTCCGTATTCAACAATCTGAGAATTGTCAGTCTGGCTTTTCAAATAGATTTCAGTGAATGACTTTCCGACAAGAGCGAAGACCGCCCAAGTCACAACAGAAAGAAAGATTCCGTTCATCGCGGCGTTGTCCACATCTTTCTGTTTTTTCTGCCCGAGCCTGAGCGAAAGAAGAGCGTTCACGCCGACAGCAGTTCCTACCCCGAACGCTGTCATAAGATTCTGCACAGGAAACGCAAGCGAAACCGCGGTCAGAGCCTCTTCCCCGAGTTTTCCCACAAATATAGAATCCACGATGTTGTACAAGGCCATAACAAGCATTGAGAACATAATCGGAAGCGACATATTGAATATGAGCGGAATGACCGGCATCACGCCCATCTTGTTTTCGACAGGCGAAGTTTTTGAGTTCTGCATTTTGATTATCCAAGGATGTTGATTTTTTTGTTTCTGTTTTTGAGCCTTAGTCTTTTTTCAGACGAAAAAGACGCGCCGGATCTCCGTCAGTCCAGCAAAGAATCCAGCTCGCCTGTGATTTTCGCCTTGTCAAGGTTCTGCCCGATTATGCAAAGCTTGACCATTCTGTCGCCGACTTTCTCGTCCCATTCGGCACGGACTTTCGGCTCAGAGGCAAGAACTTCCTCCTGCTCTTTCTTTGAAGCGGCGGCAAGCCATATTCCTGACGCGCCCGCGGAAATCTGCCGTCCTGAAGTCTCAAACACATAAGCCATGTTCTGCTCGTCGCTGAACCAGAGAACTCCTTTAGAGCGGATTATGTTTCCAGGCCAGCGTCCCGCGTATTCCTCAAGTTTTTCGCGGCTGAAAGGCCGTCTTCTGTAGTAGACAAAATTTCCGATTCCGTACTCGTCCTCTTCCGCGCCTTCATGGTTGTGCTCGTGGTGGTGATGTCCGTGATGATGTTTTTCATCGCCGTGTTCATGTTCATGTTCATGTTCGTCTTCTTCGTGTTCATGCTCGTGGTCATCGTGCTCTTCGTGGTCGTCGTGTCCATCTTCGTGATGGCGTTCTTCGTGTTCGTGATGTTCGTCATGCCCGTCCTCATCTTCGCCAGCGTTTTCAAGATGCTGGACCCAAGCCGCGCTTTCAAAGACAGAATCAAAATCAAATCTTTCAGTCGAAAGAATATCCGAAACATCAACCTCGCCGCGGCTTGTCTCGATGACTTTTACATGAGGCTGAAGAGCGTTCACAACCGCGCGGACTTTTTTCATCTCGTCTTCCGAGACAAGGTCTTTTTTATTGATGATAAGAGTGGAACAGAATTCAATCTGCTGGACAAGAAGAGACTCGATGTCCTCTTCTCCCATGTTTTTGTTCAGAAGCGAATCTCCGCCTGAAAATTCATCTACAAGGCGTTTAGCGTCAACGACAGAAACAACATTGTCAAGCCGGCCGTTCCGAATCTGCTCAATCGCCTGCGCAATAGGCATAGGCTCGCAGACTCCGCTCGCCTCGATAAGAATGTAGTCAAACCGTCCTGTCTTTATCAGGTCCTCAATCTGCTGAACCAGGTCGCTTTTCAAAGTGCAGCATATACATCCGTTCTGAAGCCCGATTATGCTTGAAGTGTCAGTGATGTTCGCTCCCTTCGCAATCAAAGTCTCGTCCACATTGACTTCGCCGATGTCGTTCACAATGACAGCGACCTTGTATCCTTTCTGGTTTGTAAGGACTTTATTCATTAAAGTTGTCTTTCCGGCTCCAAGATAGCCGCAAAGCAAAGTTATTGGTGTAAGATTTTTTGACATTTTTGTGCCTCCATATTTAAGTCAGATGCGAAAAACCGCAAAAAACGTAAGATTTTTCAAACAAGCGTTCACAGGAACAAAATATAATAAAAATCATGCAAAATTTCAAATTTTGTTTATCCTGAAAATTCAAAAGGGGAAAAGTCTTTCCCCTGCGGCGCACTTCGTAGCGCCGCACCCCTTTCTAACGGGGCAGAAAACAGTTCTCCGTTTTGCCCCGTAACGCCCCGCATTTTCCTTAAAACAAAAAAAAAGCATCGTCATTAACAACGATGCTTTTTTACAAAATTCATTTTAGCTCCTACGGGAGTCGAAGGGCGCCGTCGCTCACTTCCTGTTCGCTTCCTCTGCCCCGTCTTCGTTCGCTGTCGGCGACATCCATGTCGCCTTTTCGGGCTCAACGCCCGCGCTCACTTCGCGGTTCGCCTCCCCATAATTGAGTAGTCGTTAAAACAAAAAAAGCATTGCCATTAACAACAATGCTTTTTTACAAAATCATTTTAGCTCCTACGGGAGTCGAACCCGTCTCTCCGCCTTGAGAGGGCGATGAACTAAACCGATATTCGAAGGAGCCATAAAAAAGGCTGAACAAATCCGCTCAGCCTTTAGTTCCCCAAGGAGGATTCGAACCCCCACAGTCAGAACCAGAATCTGAAGT
>CAZSHF010000072.1:0-12353 GCA_964606655.1 uncultured Treponema sp. | reverse complement strand
GTTTTTCTTTTGTTTGTCCTTCAAATTCTGGTTCAGGAACTTTCATAGAAAGAACCGCAACAATTCCAGCGCGAACATCATCGCCAGTAAGTTTTTCGTCTTTGTCGATTCGTTTTTTAAGTTTTTCGTTTGCTTCCAACGCTTTGTTCAAAACAAATGTAAGCGCAGATTTAAATCCTTCTAAGTGAGTTCCGCCATCGCGAGTATTGATGTCGTTTACGTAAGTGTTTATGTTTTCGTCAAATCCATCGTTATACTGAAAAGCAAGTTCCGTTATGACATCATCTTTTTCACCTGTAATATAAATCGGCTCGTTTGGAAGATAGAATTTACTTCGTTTTGCCTCGTTCATTTCTTTTACATAATGAACAATTCCGCCTTCGTATTTAAGGATTTCTTCTTTTGGATTTTCTAAACGTTCATCACGGAAAACGATTGTGATTCCGCTGTTCAAAAACGCAAGTTCTTTTAATCTCTTTTTAAGAACATCGTAATCGTGAACTGTTGTTTCTGTAAAAATTGTCGCGTCCGGCTTCCAGCGGATTGTAGTTCCGTGTTCTTCCGACGAACAATCTCCAATAACTTCAACTTTTGATTTTGGAAGTCCGCGTGAATAATTCTGCCTGTAAATGTGTCCGTCACGCCGAATAATCGCTTCCATCCAATCAGAAAGAGCGTTTACACAAGAAACTCCGACTCCGTGCAAACCTCCGGAAACTTTGTACGAACCTTTGTCAAATTTTCCGCCTGCATGAAGCCGAGTCAAAACAAGTTCCAGCGCGCTAATATGTTCTGTCGGGTGAATGTCAACTGGAATTCCGCGTCCGTTGTCTTCTACGCGGACAACATCGTCTTTTTCCAAAGCGACAACAATTTTGTCACAAAAACCAGCCATCGCTTCATCAATAGAATTGTCAACTGTTTCATAAACCAAATGATGTAAACCGCGCGGGCCAGTTGAACCAATATACATTCCAGGTCGCTTGCGAACCGCTTCAAGTCCTTTTAAAACCTGAATATTACTTGCACCGTATTCTGCTGACATTATTTTTTCCTTAAAAATGATTTTGTAAGTTTATGATAAGCATTTATTTTCCCAGAACAAATGCTTAAAGTTATTCAAATAAAATGCTTTATATAAGAATAAAAGGGTGTTTTAGAGTTTTTCAAGTATAGAATAATTGAAAAAAAAGGTAAAGGCAGATTATAATCCATTCAAATGAGCGAAAATAATTTAAAAGACATTTGGGATTCAGTTATAAGCCAGATTGAACAGGAATATAAAGATTCCGGAAAAGAAACGGAATTCAGGCTCTGGTTCAATATGAAATATGTTGAAGACAACAATTTTACTGTAAAAGTTTCGGTTCCGTCGATTTTTATGTGGAAATCAATGGTTTCCAAAGGTTATGTCGATATAGTAAAAAAATATTTCAAAGAAATCACGGCTCAAGATATAGAAATCGAAAGCATTGTTTCAGAAAATGAACCGAAAAAAGAAAATGTTCCGCTTTTTCAAAACAATTCAATAAATTCAAACAATTCGGATAATTCAGACATTTCAAATAATTCTGAAAACGTTTTGAATTCAAATTCATCTAATCAGAAAACAAATTTTGATTCGTTCAATTCAAATATTTCAAACATTTCAAATCAGAATGTTTTAAATTCAGTCGGCTCAAAAACGAATTCGGCAGAAGAAAAATACACTTTTGAAAATTTCATCGCAGGAGACGGAAGCTCAAGCAAATTCGCGTACAATGTCGCTCTGTCAGTGTCACAAAATCCGGGAACAAAACGAAATCCAGTTCTGTTTTACGGCGGAGTCGGACTTGGAAAAACTCATCTGATGAAAGCAATCGGAAATAAAATCAAAGAACTTTATCCGCAGAAAAAAATCTGCTACATTCAGTCGGAATCTTTTTTGAATGAATTCACAAAATCGATTTTCAACAAAACTCAGGATTCATTCAAATCAAAATACAGAAAACTTGATGTCCTTCTTCTTGATGATATTCACTTTTTGCAGAACAAGCCAGGAATTCAGGAAGAGCTTTTCTACACTTTTGAAGCGTTAAAAGACAAAAAATCGCAGATGGTTTTTACCTGCGACCGACCTTTAAAAGAAATCGAACACATGACAGAAAGGCTTGTAAGCCGACTTGGTTCAGGAATTTGTCTTAACCTTGATTTTCCTTCCTATGAAACACGAAAAGCGATTATTTACAAAAATCTTCAGAACGAAGAAAAAACTTTGCCAGAAGATATAATCGATTACATTGCAAAAATAATTGAAACAAATATCCGCGACCTTGAATCCGCTTTGACAAAAATAATAGGCTACGCAGAATTTTTTGATTCGCCGATTACTCTTGACATTGCAAAGGAACAGCTTCAGGATTTTTATTCCGCTCCTAAAGTCGGAAATGTTTCTGTTCAGAACATAATGAAAATTGTCGCTTCAAACTTTCAGATAACTTTGGAAGATATGAAAAGCAGCAAAAGACAGCAGAAATTTGTAAATCCGCGTCATATCGCGCTTTATATCTGCCATGAACTTACAGAATACACTTACACAGAACTCGGAAACGAATTCGGAGGACGAGACCATTCTTCAATCATGCACGCGGTTGAAAAAGTCGAAGAAAAAATAAAAACAGACTCAAACACAAAACAGATGATAAATCTTTTGATTAAGGAAATAAAAGAAAATAAAAATTAATGACTAATCCGCATAGATTGTGATAAAATATGTGGATAATTCGTGGAAAACTTTCCGCGAACGGAAAAAAATGTGGATAAGTGCAAACAATGTAAAGAAAAGCACTTAATTATAAACTTTCTAAAGTTATATAAATCAATGAATTAGATAAGTTTTCCACTTTAAACACTTGTCTATTATTGCTATTATTAAATTTATAAAATTTAATAAAAAGGAATGGATAAATGTGGATTCTTTATAAAAATATGTTGCTGAATCTTGTTTCTGCAACAAAAAATTCAGGAGATAAAAATGAAATTCACTTTTGACAGAGATGCAATGATTCGTGAAATTGCAATCGCTCAGGAAATCATCACTAATAAAAGTCCGATTTCCATTCTTTCAAATGTTCTTTTTATAGCAGAAAACGGTGAGCTTACGATAAAAGCGTCTGACACAAACGTAAATTTCATAACTCACATTCCTGTTGATATTTTGGAAGAAGGAAGCACAACAATTTTTTGCGACAAATTTATGAGCATTCTTTCTTCTTCGCCTTCCGGTGAAATTGAATTTGACCAGCAAGACATAAAAGTCACAATCCGGACTTTGACAAAAAAATATAAAGCGCAGCTGAAAAGCATCGCGAGCGAAAAATTCGCTGAAATTCCTGCGGCGAACGATGTTCCTTTCTTTGAAGTTCCTGCAAAAGAATTCAAACAGATGATAACTCAGACGATTTTTTCAGTTTCTGAAGATCCGAACAGATTTTTTATGACAGGCGTTTATTTCACAAAGAAAGATGACAAAATTGTCATGGTTTCAACTGACGCAAGAAGGCTTTCATACTGCGAAAAACAGCTTGCCGGCGGAATAGATTTTGAAGAGGCTATTGTTCCTACAAAAATTCTTCGCTGTATTTTGAAAAACGCTTCAGATGAAGGAAATATTTCTCTTGGAATCGTTGACAAGATGATTTTTGCCCGTTTTTCAAATTACGAATTCTCTTCAAAACTTATAGACGGACAATATCCTAAATACGAAAAAGTTATTCCTGAAAGCCAGGCTTATTCTTTCCAAGTGAATAAAGACGATTTGGAATCAGCTTTAAGACGAATTGAAATCATGATTGATAAAAAAGTGGGACGAATTGTGTTCAAACTTTCGCCTGGAGTTCTGAATATAAGCTCTCCTGAATCGGAAATCGGCGAAGCGGACGAAGAAATTCCTTGCCGATACGACGGAGAAGATTTTGCAATCGCGATGAATGACAAATATCTTTCTGACCCTCTGAAATCAATGACTTCTGAAAATATTGTCTTTGAATTCACTGAGCAGATGAAAGCGGTGACTTTGCGTCCTGAACCGGCGGAAGATTATTTTCACATCATAATGCCGATGAATCTTGTGAATTAGATTTTCATTTGTTTTAAGAAAATTGAAATTCAAATATTGGATTGCCCGACTTGGAAATCGATTTAGAAATCTGATTCGGGCAATATTTTTGCTTTTTTCTGATAACCTTAAAAATTAAACAAAATGCCGTTTTTATCGTTGAATTTATTCAATTTTCGGAATCTCAAGAATGACAAGATAGATCTTTCAAACCGGGAAATTTATTTTGTCGGCGAAAACGGACAAGGAAAAAGCAATCTTCTAGAGGCCTTGTATTTTTCTGCGTACGGAAGCTCATTCAGAACTCATACGGAAAGCCAGATTATAAAAAACGGCGAAGAAAATTTTTCAGTTTCGTCTTTTTATCAGGGAAAAAAAAACGACACTCAGTCTGTAAAAATAATTTACGACAAAAACAAAAAGACAATCGAAAAGAACGCCAAGAAAATTCACGACAGAAAAGAACTTATAAACACAATTCCGTGCGTTCTGTTCAGCCACAGCGACATGAAATTTGCGACAGGCGAACCTGAATACAGACGATTTTTTTTAGACCAGTCTTTGACAATGTACGACACACTTTATATCGACGATTTAAGGAATTTCAAGAAAATTTTAAAGTCCCGGAATTTGATTCTTAAAGAAAAAAAATACGAAATGCTTGACATCTACGATTTTCAGCTTGTCCAGAAAGGATTGGAAGTTCAGAGAAAAAGAAAAAACGCTATTTTTCAGTTCAATGAAATTTTCGGAAGGCTTTATGACGAGATTTCAGGAATAGAAGGAGTTTCAATAGGATATTTTCCTTCTTGGAAAGAAATAAAAGAAGAAGTAGGAAGCCATTTTCCTTCCGCAGAAGAGATTTTGGAAAATTTAAAGGCGAACCGCGAAAAAGATAAAATAATGGGAACTTCTCTTTCCGGTCCGCATCGTGATAGAATTATTTTTATAAAGGACGGAAAACAGTTTGTTCCGACAGCTTCAACTGGACAATGCAGATTGATTGCTTTGCTTCTCCGTGTTTCTCAGGCGGTTTATTACACAAGAATAACTGGAAACAAACCTGTTCTGCTTATGGACGATGTCATGCTCGAACTTGATCCGGATAAACGCGCAAGATTGACTTCGATTCTTCCTGAATACGACCAGCTTTTCTGCACATTTTTGCCGGGCGAAAATTACGAAAGATACAGACGGAACACAACTAAAATCTTTGAAATAAAAAACGGAGAATGGAATGAAAAATGAAGTTATTTCCTGCAGCGACATGATTCAGGCGGCGTACAACAATATCGAAAAATCCGCTTTTGAAAAGAACAATAAATTTTCGTCGTCCTGGAAAAAAATTCTTACAAGCATAAAAACTTATAATTCTGATTCAAATATAGGTCAGAATTTGTTTGACAATTCAAATGTCGTTGAAATAAAAAACAATATTCTTTTAGTAGAGGCAAATCATCCTGGCTGGATTCAGATGTTTCAGCTTCATAAAAATTATATTCTCAAAGGATTAAAAATGTATGTTCCTGAACTGAATATAAATTCGCTTGCTTTTCGATTAAAAGGAAGCAACGCCCGGCTTTCAAATGTGAATTACGATTCTGAACTTAAAAACGAATCAAAAAAAATGAATGAAAATCTTGAGAAAGAAGAAGAAATAATCAAAAAATATGAAAAAACAGTTTTGAAAAAAGAATCGGAAGAGGAACTAAAATCTGAAACAGAAATGAAATCTGAAACGGAATCAAAAAACGAAGGAAAAGTTGAATCAAAAACTGAAGTGGAATCTGAACAGAAAAGCGAACAGAAAATAGAACTGAAATCTGAAAAAAAATCCTCGCTTCCTGAATTTTTGCTTGAAAAATTCAGAGAAATGGAAGAAACATCAAGTCAGAGAGAAAACCAAAAACAGAATAATTGACTAAAAAATCTTTAAATGATAGTTTTTCATACTATATTTTTATCCCTTTGAATTCTTAGATGAATTATTATATCGAATCTTAATCAAGGAGTAAGTTCAATGTTAAGAACATATCAACCTAGCAAAGTAAAACGCAATAGAAAATTTGGCTTTAGAGCTAGAATGGCTACAAAAGGCGGACGAAAAATTTTGGCTCGCCGACGCGCAAAAGGAAGAGCAAAGCTTACAGTTTCTGACGAAAAGAAGCCTTATTGATTTTGATTAGGGATGGAAACAGACTTGAAGACAGGATTTTTTAAACGTAATGAACGGATAAAAAATCCTGCGGAATTCAAAAAACTGTTTAAAGACGGAAAAAAAGCAAGTGTAAAAGGTGCAAAAATTTTCTATCTTGAAAATGACCTTAAAACAAACAGAGTTGGTTTTCCTTTGCCGCGCGGTTACGGTAACGCGGTGCAAAGGAACTTGTCTAAACGTTACAGCCGTGAAGTCTATCGTTTACTAAAAACACATCTGAACACCGGATATGATATTCTATTTTTAGTTTATCCTGGAAATGACTCGTTCAGCACGCGATGTGTTCAATTTCGTACATTACTTATTAAAGCAGGAATTTTTAGAGATTCAACAGAATGAAATGTTTTTTCAGAAGATTGTTCTGTTTTCCTATTCGCTTTTATCAAAAGTTTGTATCTCCGTTGTTTCCGCCGTGTTGCAGGTTCACACCGACTTGTTCTCAATACGCGGTTGAAGCGATTGAAAGGTTCGGGTTTTTTAAAGGCGGATTTCTGTCATTAAAGAGAATTTTACGATGTAATCCGTATTCAAAAGGCGGCTACGATTCTGTTCCGTTGAAATTTTGCAAAGAAGATATTTTTTGCCGGAAAAAGATAAAAAAATCCGGGGACAAAATTTTTAGCGAAATTTAAAGAAATAAAAAATCCTTGCATCGCAGGAGAAAAAAATGAATAAAAACACATTTTTAGCGATTCTTCTTTCCACAGCAGTTGTAATAGCGACTTTTATTTTGCAGCCGATTCTTTTTCCGAATTCTTACAATGCGGAAAAAGCGTTCCAGAATGAGAATGAACAGACAGCTGAAATTTCAGAGAATTTAGAATCCGAATCATCAGAAACAAAAGAAGCAATCGTTTCTGAACTTGAATCAGAAGAATCTGTTGAAGAAAAAACTTTTGTGTTCAACACGAACAAAGCGGAAATTGTTTTGACAAACCGAGGCGGAGATTTAATAAGTTATCAGCTTGTTGACCACATCGACACGGACACAGGAAAAGGAGTTCAGATTGTCGACAATATTTCTGAAAAAAACAGGGCATTGTCGATTTCGTTTGGTGGTGTTGACCAGCCGATTCTGAATGATTTGTTCAATTACGAGCAGATTGACGAGAACACAATTCTTTTTACAAAAAGATTTACTGTAAAGAACGACGACGGTTCGGAAAATTCTTTTGTCTTGGGAAAAAGATATTCTTTCCTTCCTGACGAATATGTATTCAAACTTGAAGTTTTAGTTCACGGAAATGATGAGAATTCTGAAATCCGGGTTAATGAAATCGGCTACACTTTGAGAACTTCTCCTCAGATTGGTCCTCATTTTGACGCGAAACTGAACCGTTACGAAAACCGTCAGTTTATTTCGTACAACGGAAGCAAAGCGAAACGCACAATTATCAGCGGAAAAAACAATATGCTCCGTGTTTATGACAAAGATTTTGTCTGGAACGGAATCGCCGGAAAATATTTTGCGGAACTTGTGATTCCTGTTGCGCCTGAAAATTTCAATCACACTTGGTATTCTACAAAAACCGAAGTAAATGATTACGCGAACGCTCAGGCGATAATGGTTCGAAAACCGATTGAAAATCAGGATGTGAACGACACTTATTATCTGTATTTCGGTCCGAGAAACGAAAAAGATTTAAAGCCTTATAACGTCGCTGAAAACAACAAATGGGAAATCGGCGGATATAAAATCACAGAATGTTTGCAGACAAGCGGATGGCTGGGCTGGCTTGAAACGATTCTTAAATGGTTCTTGGAATTCATAAACAAGTTTGTGAAAAACTGGGGCGTTTCTATTATCGTTATGACTTTGATTATCAAAGTTGTTCTCTTTCCGTTCACAAAAAATCAGTCGATGTCGTCTTTGAAGATGCAGCAGATTCAGCCGAAAATTCAATCTGTTCAGGCAAAATACAAGGACAATCCGCAGAAAATGCAGGAAGAAATGGCGAAAGTCTACAAGGAAGTCGGCTACAATCCGATGAGCGGCTGTCTTCCGATGATTGTTCAGTTTTTGCTTTTGTGGTCGATGTTCAACATTTTCAACAACTATTTTGAATTCCGCGGAGCAAGTTTTATAAAAGGCTGGATTCCGGACTTGTCTTCGGGCGACAGTATTCATACTTTCCAAAAAAGCATTCCGTTCTTTGGAAATCAGCTTAGAATTCTTCCGTTTATTTATCTGGCGATTCAGCTTTTGAGCGGAAAAATCACAGGCGGACTTGCAGGAACAGGAAGCACTGCGCCGGCAAGTTCTAAAACGCAGATGAAACTTATGATGTACGGAATGCCTATTCTGTTCTTCTTTATGTTCTACAACGCGTCTTCAGGACTTTTGCTTTACTGGACAAGCTCAACTATTTTCCAGATTGTTCAGCAGCTGATTATCAACGGAATGATGAAGAAAAAACGCGCGGAATTTTCACTTGTAAAAACCGATTCAAAAGGAAAACCTGCGAATGTAAAATCCGCGAACGCTAAATCTGGCAAAAAACGAAACAGATAAAATTCATTGAACGCAAATCTGTAAAATCGGAGAAAAAACGAAAACAAAAGATTCTGAAATATTGTCCGCCGTTTATTCAGCGGCAGTTAAAATTCAGAATCATAAAGAGGTAAAATAAATGACTTACGAATTTGAAGGAAAAACAGAAAAGGAAGCGATTGAAAAAGCGGCTTCTGAATTGGGATTGCAGCGCGATCAGTTTGATGTGGAAATTCTTGAAACACAAAAGAATTCTCTGTTCAAAAAAGGTTATGTGAAAATTTGTGTTCACACAGTTGACAATGTTGAAGCAAAAGGAAACGCAGACGAATCTGAAACAGAAGAACGTCGCACAAGAATTTCCAATCCGATTCCGCAAGGCGAATTTGAAGAAAAACTTATCGATTTCATCAAGAATATGATTGAAAGAATGGGTTACGATGTGAAGGTCGAAATTGTTTTCCGAGAAGAAAAGAAAATCGGAATCAAGCTTGAATCAACACATTCTTCGATTCTGATTGGTCGAAAAGGAAAAAATCTTGATGCTTTGCAGCTTTTGGCGAACATTTATGCAGGACGGCTTGGACACGAGGAAATCCGCATAATTCTTGACACAGAGAACTACAGAATCCGGCGTGAAGAATCTCTCGTTCGTCTTGCTTACACAACCGCGGATAAAGTTCATCAGTCGCACAATTCAATTCTTCTTGAACCGATGAATCCGTTTGAAAGAAGACTGATTCATACAACATTGAACGACATTCCGGACATCGACACAAAATCTGAGGGCGAAGGACTTTATAAACAGGTAAGAATCATTTACAAAGGCTTTTCAAGATAAATTTTGAAAGACAGAAATCAGTTTTTAAGAATATTTGGTCATTGAGGCTCTCGAAATGACTTTTGCAGTTTTTTCAGGTTCAATTACAATCGTTTTTCAAAAACGGATTTCTGCGCTGAAATATTTATAAAACCGGAGGTTTGTATGAAAAAAATCGTGAAATTTGTTTGCGCGGCAATGCTTTTCGGATTTGTTTTCGCTGGTTTTGCGTTTTCCGCTTCTGTCGAAGATTTTATCGGTTCAGAACGGGCGGCGGAACTGAAAAAAAACGGCTCGATTTCATTGATTCATCCGAAAGAGGAAAACAAGTTTTCCATGATTCCGGATTGCGAGTATTCTGATTTGATAAAGAGCGGAATTCTTTCAAAATCGGAAAAAGGCGTTCCGTTCACTGCCGAATTCCTTTATCTGATTCCGAAATCAAAACTTCTGGAAGGAAGCGAAAAAACTTCTATTTCAAACGAAGATATTTCGGTTGTTTTCCGTTCGATAAGCAAAATGGAAGGAATGAGATATAATTTTGACAAGAAAAAGGACGGAGAAATACTTTATAAATCCGCTTTCACAATCGCCTCGTTGAATTCTGACGAGAGAATTCCTGACCAGACAGAAGGTTCTGCGGATGGAAAAGTCCTTTACTGTTATCAGAAAGACCACACTTACGGCGACACAAAATATATTCTTCATTATTATCAGAACAAGGATAAGCTTTACGCGACATTTGAAAACACAATTCCGATGACTTATCTTGGCGTAAAGGCAGTTCCTGCCGGACAGCTCAGGCTGAATGTTCTTTCGATTGACTGCGGTGACGATTTGCTTCTTTATCTTTCAACAGATGTCGATTCAAATTCTGTTCCGCTTTTCAATGTCAGAAAACAGATTCAGGAATCGATGACTGCGCGGATGGATGCAATTTACCGCTGGTTTATGGTCCAGTTCAAATAAACAATAATTAGGGAGAAAACATGAAAAAAGGTCTTGTTGCCGCATTGTTCGGCTTATCAATATTAACAGGCTGCTTTAGCGCAGGAAAAGGAAGGGCTATGAAAGAAATAGAAGGAAAAGATGGTTTGTTTGCAATAATGGACACTTCAAAAGGCGAAATTGCCCTTGAATTGTATTACAAAGAAGCTCCTTTGACTGTCTGCAATTTTGTCGGACTTGCGGAAGGAACTTTGGATGCGGCGAACAGAAAACCGTTCTACAACGGGCTTAAATTTCACCGAGTAATCGAGAATTTTATGATTCAGGGCGGAGACCCAAGAGGAAACGGAACAGGCGGACCTGGATATAAATTTGCTGATGAAGTTGTTCCGTTCAAATTTGATGAGCCTGGCTATCTTGCGATGGCAAATTCCGGCGCGAATACAAACGGAAGCCAGTTTTTTATTACGCACGTTCCGACAGACTGGCTGAACGGAAAGCACACGATTTTCGGTCACGTTGTCGCTGACGCTGACCAGGAAGTTGTAAACGCGATAGTTCAGGGCGACGAAATAAAAAGCATAACAATTGTAAGAAACGGCGATGAAGCAAAATCGTTTGAGGCAACACAGGCTGCATTTGACAAACTTTCTTCTGAAGCGGTCGGAAAAGCGGAAGCGGCAAAGAAAGCGGAATTTGATAAAGCTGTCGCCGGAATGCAGAAAACTTCCAACGGAATTTATTACAAGACAACAAAAGACGGAAGCGGAAGCAAAATCGGAAAAGGAAAAACCGCGAGCGTTGAATATCAAGGTTATTTGCTGAACGGAAATCTTTTTGATGCTTCAAAAGGTTTTCATCCGCAGGGACACGAGCCTTTGGAATTCAAAGTTGGGGCAGGACAGATGATTCCGGGATTTGACCAGATGGTTCAGGATATGAAAATCGGCGAAACAAGAACAATTGTGATTCCGCCGGAACTTGCTTACGGTCAGCGCGGAGTTCCTCAGGCAGGAATTGAAGGCGGAGCATATATTTGTTTTGATGTTCAGCTTGTCAGCGCAAAATAAATGATTTTAAGAAAAAAGCGAGCCGGGTTCTGTCTGATTAAGAATAAAATCAGTGGTTGCGACTGCCGAAGCACTCAATGACCGCTATGTTTTTAACTTGTCAGACAGACCCGCTTTTTTATTTCTTGACTCAATTTGCGGCTTAGATTTTTACATGATTTACGGATTTTTTTCGGTTAGATTTTTTGTGATTCAATGCGAAGTCTTGACATCAAAAAATTCCTGTTATACAATACCGCTAGAAAATAAATTTGTGTTCTTGAGCATAAAGAGAACAGCACTTGACAGAAAAGACCGGAGAGACATAATGCACAACACAACACAACACAACACAACACAACACAACACAACACAACACAACACAACACTAAAAGTGTCTCTCTGAATTTTAAAATCACTGAAAATTTATCGGTTTCTTATAGAAAGACGCGTGCCACAAAGAACGAAAAAATCGGCGCGTGTCTTTTTTTATGTCCAGAGGATTTCCGGCGCGGAAAATCCGCCGGAATTCTGGGCGTCCACACATAGGCGCAAGGGGCAAAACCCTGCGCCTGTCTTTCCCGCTTTTCTTTCACCTGCCGCCGGGTCTTGCCTTTGCAGATAAAAAGCCTGTCCTGAAACTGATGTTTCAGCAGGCCAATCAACATTTGTCCATAGGAGGACTGAAATGAAAGGAAAAGAAAAAAGACGGACGGCGGCTTCGCTTTCTG
>CAZSHF010000071.1:0-13043 GCA_964606655.1 uncultured Treponema sp. | reverse complement strand
AAGGATTTGCCCAAGGAGCATTGTTTGTCCGCGACGCGAAGAAGCAGGGTTTTGAAGAAGGTTTCGCTCAAGGCTCACGGCTTGCTAAAAAAGCAGAAAAGCAGGGTTTTGAGGAAGGCATCGCACAGCAAAAAGCCGAGGACGAAAAACTGCTTTCAGAAGAACGAAACAAGAATAAACAGCAAGCCGAACGTATCCGTGAACTTGAGACATTGCTTGCAGAACACAAAATTGAAAAAAAGTAGAAGCTGTTAAAATACAAACATCGTAAAAAAAACTGTCTGCGAAAAACAGACAGTTTTTTGAAAGTTCTTATAATTACCTGAAGGCCAACATTTCAGATAATTTCAGATAATTATCTTTTTACAGTTGTTGTTATTGTGTAGTTCACTGTCGTTGTCTTGTAGCGAGCGGTGAAGTTCACATTGTAAACACCGCTGGACAAACCTGAAAGCGGCATTGTTACTGTAAACACAGTTGTTCCGCCTTCTCCGATATTTTTTTCGCTTGTCGCGTAATATGTTTTTCCGCCACGGGAAAGAGTAAAATTCACAATGTCATAAGCAAAATCCGTGAAAGCAGTGCCGTCAGGATGTTTTACGCCTGTCGGTGTGAATGTCCAGCCGATTTCTGTGATACCAGCCGTATCGATTTCAGCCGTTCCGCCGCTTGTGCCAGGAGTGAAAGTTCCGCCCGCATCCAATACAATCCAATCAGAATCAATTGCATAAGACTTCTTGTCAAAAATCTCGACGCCAGCGGTTGTCGTGTACGCCGCATACAAATCAAGGTTTTTGTAATCTTTGTATGCTGGATAATCAGGATTCACCGCGGCATCATATTTGCCGTCGCCGTCTTTCCAGTAAGTCCAATCATAAGTGACAGTTCCGGTGCCATCCGGGTCATAAACAAGAGTTATAGTGTTTTTGTCCGGCTCGACAATTGCATTTCCTGTTGCTGAAGACTGGCAATAATAAACAACGATGTCGTTTTCTTCATTTGTATAAGTTTTGCCTTCTACAGCGCCATTGAATTTTCCATCCTGCAAGTGATATGTGATTCTGTAACGGTTGATTGTGTCGCTTGTAAACTCTTTTCCGTTCGCTGTAGTGTTTCCGGCTCCGATTTCGACATAAGCATAGTCAGATGCGCCGGCGTAGTTCACCGCGCGGATTCTTGCAAAGTAGCGTTTTCCAAGTTCAAGCCGAATCTGGACAGTTTCATTGCAAGCAAGAAGCGAGCCGCTTTCATGTTCAATAGCCGAAGAGAATTTGTCATCGAAAGTTTTTACAGTTCCGTTGTCATTTACAGCACTTTCCCAATCTGTATCATTTGACGGAACAGTTGTTGTCGCGTCATTAAGCTCAAGCAGATCAAGTTCAAAACTGTTTTCATTTTTCAAAGCATCGCGTGTCCAAGAGAATTCTGTCACATAATAGCCGTTGTACTTATCTTCGCTTGAATCCACATATCCTGCCTTGAAATCTGACGGAGCGTTTGGAAGCTCGCCGATCATGTTGTCAATCGCAACTTCATTGTCCACAGTTTTTCCAGGAAGAATGTCAAGAATATCGCTCCAGATAAATTTTCTGTTCGTGTTTGTGCTTTCAAAAGTGACTTTGAACATATATGTTCCAGGAGCCATTTTATCCACAGTATAATTGGCTGCGGCAGGCGCAGTTGTTGGAAATCCGTTTGCCGCGTAACTGATGTCTGCGTAAAGCTGTTTTTCAGTTGTTGCGCCATCGTTATCATCCACAACGCTTCCGTCAGCAAGTTTGTAAATTCCTGCGGTCGCTTTGTAGCCGCTTGGAACATTTTGCCATCCGTCAAGATACAGTTTCAAAGCGACACTCGCTTCTTTTTCAAGTCCGTCAGGCGAAAGCGTGAACTTTGCTGTATCGCCGTTTTCCATATCCATTGAAGAATAACCGATAAGAACCGCATTGGTTTTCATATCATTTATGGAAGTCGGAGCTGCCGCATTCTTTTCAAAAGCCGCAAGAGTGAATTCCCAGACATAAGCCTCAGCAGGAATTTCGATTGTTCCTACGGTCGTGCTTTTTCCGCCTTGACCGTCATCTTTGCCATCAAAGGCAACATTTTCAGGTCCAAAAGTCTGGCCGTTTGTCGCTGTTCCGTACAAGTAAAAATCAAGCCCGGTCTCATCAAAAGAATCAGGCGTAATATTTCGGCTCGCGTTTTTTGCGTCCGAAGCAGAACGATTTACAGAAGACGCGTTTCTTGATGAAGAAACAACATCATCATAATTTGAAACGGCAATGTTCAAAACTCGGGTGTTGTTCAGCTTGTCGAAAACACTTGCGGTGGAAACATTTGAACAGGACGCAAGCAAAGCCGCGATTCCAAATGCCGTAAAGCCAGCCGTAAAAATGCGGCTGAGATTTTTTTTGTAAGATTTCATAATTCCTCCTACAGAATGTAATAAAACTGCCAGAACGAACGGCAAGAACAAAATCCGCCGTCCGCAATCCGACAACAAAAATAAAATCAAAAGACTTCTAAAAAGATGTCTTATAATTTCCAGTTTCAAAGCGCGGATAATAAATTCGCGGTTAAAATCAATCCGCATTTCGCAAAAACTAATTCCGCAAAATATTCAGCTGCAGTCCGCTTTAATCCGCCAGATAAACGACCAAAACACAAGAATCCGTGTATTCCGTTCCCTCCTTGTCTGTGACTGTCAGACTTAATTTATAAGTTCCGATTTCAACAGAAGAAGTCGGAACATACAAAACAAAACCTCTTGATGAAGTCGATGCGTTTGAAAGCGACAAACTGATTTCTTTCTCAACTTTCACATCAACAGGATTTCCAAAAACTCCGATTTTTGTTTCGGTTTCTATCTTTGAAAGCGCCCATTTATAAGACTCGCAGCGCGGCGGAGCATACAGATTCAAAGTTCCGTCGCTTCGTATAAAATATTTTGAGGCGAGCATTTTTTCCGCGGCAAAACCTTCTTCTCCCGGAGCAATTCCGCTTGCTGAATCATAACCGCCCATTCCCTGCTGATATTTTGAGTTATAACTTTCGACCAAATCATCAATCGAATTTGAACAACTGGAAAACGGAATCAAGAAAAAAGAGAACAAAGCGAAGAATAAAAAAGCAAATGAAAATCTGAAAATGAAACGCGATTCAGAAATCGGGAACGGATTTTTTATTCTCATTGTTTTTCCCTTCCGATTCTGAATGTCGCTCCAAGTCCAGCCAGAATTGAAATCTTCTGGACAGAATCCCATTCCGCTCCGATGTAAAGCGAAATGAATTTCCATGAAACGCCGAGTTTTGTTCCTGCGACAAAAGCAGGAAAAAGATTTGAAGTAATCGCCTCAGACGCAAATTTTCTGTTCCACAAAAGACACGCGCTCGCGCCGGCAAAAATTTCCGCGCTGATTCCAAAATCGCTTTTCGCAAAAGGCATTATGAAAAATCCAAAAGGAACCAGAATTTTCGCGCCGGCAAAAAACGGAGAATCAAGGTTTTCGCCGTTCAGACGGTAAACATACGGATAATCGGATTTCGGAAATCCTAATCCCGGAACAATGGAAAGCCCGACATAAAAAGGTTTCAGAAAATCGTAATTCAGGACGGAAAACAGAAGTTCCGCAGACATCATATACGGCGAAGTCGCGCTTTTGATTCCGCCGGAAATATCAATGAAAAAACCTTCGCGGCTGCTGAACGAACCGCCGTTTTTTCCGATTCCGCTGAATCCATTGAATCCGCCAAATCCGCCGCCGAAAGTTCCGTCAAATCCCGCGCCGAACAAGCCGCCGTTTCCGTTTCCAGTTCCTTGAAAATTTCCTTGCCCGTCCTCGCCGTTTCCTGCGCCCAATCCTGTTCCGTAGCCTGAATTTTCCGGAAGTTCTCCGGGCTTTAAAAGCGCATCCTTAAAACTGATGTTGTAGACAGAACCGTTTTCATAGCCCAAAAGAATATGCGAATCGCCGTTGTTGAATTCAAAATCCGTGAGCGAAGTTCCGGCAGGAATATATCCGATTAAATTCCGCGTGTTCAAATCGTAGATTAAAAGTCGGCCGATTCCGTCAAGAACCGCGACTTTTCCAAAATCGTTTTCTGAATTGTGTCCGGATTTGTTTGCGGATTTGCGTTCCGAGCCGTTTGCAGAATTGCCCAGCGGTTTTATCATTCTGATTTCGTTCTCTGTGGAAACCGAAAATTCCTTTTCTCCGCTGGAATTGTAAACCGCAAAACTTTTCTTTCCGTCCAAGGCGATGACAGCAGGAATCCTCGCGTTATTATTTTCGCCGCCAGAATAATTTGAAGAATTTGAAAAATCGGAAGAACTTTTTGACGAAACAGGTTTATTTTCAGAGGAAACGATTCCGTTTTCCGTTCCAGAAGATTTGTTTCCCGGAACGAAAGAACTGTTCAGAAAAACGGCAGGAATTTTTGATTTTGTGTAAAGATTTTTTATTGAAAGGACAGCCAAATCCGATGTCTTTAAAATCCTGTCGCAGTCCCAGACAATCGCTGTTCCGTCAGAAGATGTGCTTATCAGATATTTTGAATTTCTGCTGAAACGCAGGCTGAAAACATCGGACTTATGCCCGACAAGATTCCGAAGAATCGGCTCGTTGTCTGTGGTTTTGTAAAATTTGTAGAAAAGGTTTATTGAATTGTCTTGAAGGGAAACCGCAATAAATTCAGAATTCTTGCTGAACTGAACATTTTTTATTGCCCCCCCCCCTAGCACAATTTACAGAAAAATAAGGATTCTCCGCAATCTTCAGATTTCCGTTTTTATCCGCGCCGGATTTTCCGTCTTTGCTGTCCTCATAAATTTGATACGCTGAAAAAACGCCGGAATCGGTAATCGCAAGAAGAACCTGAGATTCGCCTTCAGCCGAAAGCAATATTTTTTCTATATCTTTGACAGGAAACGAATCAAGCCGGAAAAGCGTTTTTGAATCAAGAAGCGAAACTGAATCGCCTTGAATGTAAGCGAAATTGGAATCGTCTTTGCCCCAGGAAAACATTTTCACAGGATTTTTTACAGCCTGAGAAAACAAGGGAAACGAAATAAAAGAGATTTCCAAAACGACAAACACTTTCCAGAAGATTTTTTCCATAACTTATTTTTTTATTTTATGGAATGACTTAAAAATGTCAATATTTATTGCCCCCCCCCCGAACAAAAAAAACTTCGTTTTTTTTAATTTTTTTTCTCTTTTACTCTGTTTTTTATCGAAAAATAGAACACGACGCAGATTATCGCGGAAAGAAGCGAACCTAACGGAGCCGCCAAGCCCATCGGATAAAGAGTTTCCGGAAATAACTTTGACGCGAAAAACGCGACAGGAACGCGCACAAGAACAATCGAACAGATATTATGAATGAACGAGACAACCGATTTTCCCATCGCTGTGAAATATCCGCTGCAGCTGAAATGAACCGCGGCAAAAATGCAGTCAAGAACATAAGTTTTCAGATACTGACTTCCAAAGTCCACCACAACAGAATCGCGTGTGAAAAGCCGGATAAACGGAACTGAAACAAACTGGCAGACTGACGCGACAACAATTCCGAAAGCCGCCGCAATCAAAACTCCAAGCCACAATGTTTTTGCCGCGCGTTCAGGTTTCCCGGCTCCAAAGCATTGCGCCGAAATCGCGCTGACAGTCGAAAGCATTGACGACGGAACTAAAAACAGAAATCCTATGATTTTTTCGACAATTCCTACGGCGGCGGCAATTTCAACTCCGCGTCTGTTCGCAATCACCGTAATCAAAACGAACGAAACCTGAATGAATCCGTCCTGGCACGCAATCGGAAATCCGATTTTCAAGATTCCGCCTAGAACTGATCTGTCGATTTTAAAATCCGATTTTTTTATCTTGATTCCGCTTTTTGATTTCAGAATCGCAAAAAGACTTACAATCACGCTGACAGTCTGGCTGATTACAGTTCCAAGCGCCGCGCCGCCGGCTTTCATTCCAAGTCCGCCCATAAACACAAAATCAAGGACGATGTTCAGAACGCAGGCGACAACAACAAAAATCATCGGACTTTTTGAATCGCCCATTCCTCGGTAAATCGAAGCGATTACATTGTAAGCAACTATAAACGGAATTCCTGCAAAACAAATCCGAAGATAAACAACAGTCTGCTCGACGCTTTCTGCAGGAACAGAAACAAGATTCACAATCACGCGTGTCAAAGCCAAAAGCAGAACTGTAACGACAGCAGAAAAAATCACAAAAAGAATCACAGTGTTGGCAACCGATTTGGAAGTCTTCTCTTTGTCTTTTGCGCCGATTGACTGTCCAATCATGACAGAACCGCCCATCGAAAGACCGACGATAATGACTGTGAGCATATGCATTATCTGGCTTCCGACCGAAACCGCGGTTATCACATCCGCGCCGTAAAACTGACCTGAAATAAAAAGGTCAGCCATTCCGTAAAGTGTCTGCAAAAAATATGAGAGCAAAAACGGAAGCGAAAACACAATTATGTTTTTTAAAATGCTTCCTTCGGTAAGATTTTTTTCCATAAGTAAAATTTTATTTTCCTTGTTTTACGAATTTTTCGGATTCTGAGGATTGTTCATTTTGCGCACTTTTGTTTTCCAGTCGTCAAATTTTTCTCGGCATAAGGCAAGTTCCTTTTGCGCCTTCTCAAGTTTAGCCCGGAATTCTGATTCCTCTTCGCTGCTCACAGAAAGACGGATTTCTTTTTCAAGGGAAGGAATAATATCGTCTTCAAGTTCAGCAATCAATCTGCGGCACGAGGTTATTTCTTTTGGAGGACGACCGCCTTTTTTTCCGTTCTCGCTGCTTGCGATTTTTTTCGCCTTGCTTTTGGAAAGCCCGTTGTAACGGTAAAGAGAGTCAACCCAAAACTTTAGGTTCTTCAAAGTTTCCCTCATTTCATAATGAATTTCTTCAAGCTCTTTGATTTTATAATGCTCTGCGATGACCGCGATTCTGTAGTTTCGGTTTGAAAGTTTATCAATCGCCATTGAAATCGATTCTGTTCGTTTGCTCATAGAAAAAGACTAACCTAAAACCTTAGGTTACACAAGATGCGGAAAGACAAGTTTTCCGACATTCAACAACATTTTGTGATATTCAAGAATATTTGAACAAGGCGAAAGTTTGTGTTAGTATATGCTAACCTTTTTCGGAAACAAAAATGAAATTCATAGACAAACTTCCAGCAAAAAACATCTTTGCAAAAAGCGGACGGAGCGTTTCGCTTCTGATTTTTTCGTTCATCCTTGCGATTGCGGCTTTCGGCGGAACTTTAATAGTTGAAAGCCTCAAAAACGGACTTGAAAATCTTGAAAACCGTCTTGGCGCGGACATAATCGTAGTTCCTTATCAGGCACGCACAAAAGAATCTATGGAAAGCCTTCTTCTGAACGGAAACAGAACAACTTTCTATATGCCTTCAAAATATCTTTCAGAGCTTTCAAAAATCGAAGGAATCGAGAAAATCACGCCGCAGCTTTTTCTTTCATCTTTGAGCGCAGGCTGCTGTTCCGTTTCGCTTCAGATTATCGGGTTCGAGCCTTCAAGTGATTTCACAGTTCAGGCATGGTCGGCGGAAACCTACAAAGGAAAACTTGGCGACGGCGAAATTCTTGTCGGAAGCAAAATAACTCTTCCGGAAAACGGAACTCTTACATTTTACGGAAACACTTGCGGAATCGCAGGACAACTGAAACCGACTGGCTCGGGACTGGACAACGCGGTCTACACAAATT
This sequence comes from uncultured Treponema sp., assembly GCA_964606655.1. Taxonomy (GTDB): domain Bacteria; phylum Spirochaetota; class Spirochaetia; order Treponematales; family Treponemataceae; genus Treponema_D. Next base: position 5,287 of record CAZSHF010000071.1, on the reverse strand, counting down.
TCAGCACAATCAAAAAGATGATTGAACAGGCGGCAAAAACGCCGCATTCGCCGACAGGAAAAATCGATGCGGAAAATTCAATTTCCACGATTATGATAAAAGTCGCCGACGGTTATTCTGTAAAAGACATCGCCGACTACATAAATATCCACGAACGCAAAGTCCGAGCGATTACAGCGAAAACAATGACGAGCGACATTTCCGATTCGCTCTCGAGCATAACAAAAATTATCCGCGCGATGATTTTTGTTGTCTGGATTTTGTGCATTGTCGTGATGATGATTGTTTTTTCGATGATTATAAACGAACGGAAAAAAGAGTTTGCGGTTCTCCGTGTGATGGGCGTTTCGCAGAAAAAACTTTCGTCGCTTGTCGTTTCAGAAAGCGTGATTCTAAGCGTCGCCGGCGGAATCGGCGGAATCCTTGCTGTTCTTGTCTTCGGACTTGCATTTAAAGCCGCGATTCAGGAAAGCCTTGGGCTTCCGTATCTTATGCCAGGTTTTCTGAAAATCATTTTACTTTGCATTTCGACTGTTTTTATTTCAGCTTTGAGCGGAGCAATCGCGTCAAGCGTTTCAGCAGTCAAAATCGCAAAACAGGAAACAGGGCTTATTCTCCGCGACGGAAATTAGCATTCAGAACTTTGAAAAATCGTTCAGCAAACAAGGAAAAAAAATGACACTGAAAGCAGAAAACATCGCAAAAAAATATATCCGAAAAACAAAGAACGCAAATTTCTTTTACGCTGTCCAAAAAACAGATTTTGAAATCAGGCAAGGAGAATTCATCGAAATCGTCGGACGTTCAGGAAGCGGAAAATCAACTTTCCTAAGCATGATGTGCGGAATCCTAAAGCCGAGCGAAGGACGGATTTTAATCGGCGGAACAGAAACTCAAGAAGATTCAGACAATCTGCACGATTCAAAAGATTTTCAAGATTCAACTGATTCAGTCGCCTCGAAAGATTTCACAGACATTTATCTTATGGACGACAACAGCCTTTCGGTTTTCAGAAACAAAAATTTCGGCGTGATTCCGCAAGGCCAGAGCGGACTTTCAAGTCTTTCCGTTCTGGAAAATGTAATGCTTCCTGCAATGATTTATGAGAAAAAACAGAGCGGAAACTCAAAAACTGAAAATTCCGGACACGGAAATGGCGGAAATGCTGACTCAAAGACAGGGTGCGAAAAACGCGCGGTTTATCTTTTGGAAAAACTCGGAATTGCTGAACTTAAAAACGAAATGCCTGAAAACCTGAGCGGCGGCGAAATGCGCAGAATGGCAATCGCACGCGCTTTGATAAACAAGCCGGCCTTTGTTTTTGCAGACGAACCGACAAGCGACCTGGACGACGAAAACACACAGAATATTCTTTCTCTTCTAAAAAGCATAGCAAAAGAAGAAAACGCCGGAGTTCTGCTTGTGACGCACGAAACCGACGCAGACAAATACGCCGACAAAATCTACAAGATGGATGCCGGCGTTCTTAAATTCATTGTGTGAATTTTGTTTTTTGTCCGCGTTTTATTTCCTGAAAATTCAGCTCCCTGATTCAGTGCAATACCTGACTTTTCCAGCCGATTGCAATTAATTGCCAGTCGATAAACCGGCGTTTCCGCTGATTATCCGTTCTTTACTTCCCGATGAAATTTTCCGTGTTCAAGAACAATTGTCCGCTCCGCATATTGCGCGACTTCCGGCGCGTGAGTCACAACGATAATCGTTTTTCCTTCCTCGTGAAGTTTCTTGAAAATATCGATTACAATGTTCTCGTTCGCCTCGTCAAGGTTTCCAGTCGGCTCATCGGCAAGAATAATCGCAGGATGATTTATCAGCGCGCGGGCAATGCAGACACGCTGCTGTTCTCCTCCAGAAAGCTGGTGAGGAAGATGTTTCGCCCTTTCCTTTAATCCGACAAGCTCAAGCATTTCCATCGCTTCTTTTTCGTCCGGCATCGAATGATAATATTGGCTGACCATAACGTTCTCAATCGCCGTAAGATAATTCACAAGATGAAACTGCTGGAAAACAAGACCGATTTTATCTCGCCTTATATTCGTCAAATCCTTTGAGTTCTGCTTTGTTATGTCAACTCCGTCAAGAATGACTTCTCCGCTTGTCGGTTTGTCCATGCAGCTGATTATGTTCAGCATTGTGGATTTTCCAGAGCCGGACGGCCCCATAATCGCAAGCCATTCGCCTTTGTTCACTTCAAGGCTTACGTTTTTCAAGGCCTCGACAGTTCCGCCGCTGTAAATCTTCGATATGTTTTTTATTTCCAAAAGTGCCATAATTATTCTCCTCTTAAAACCAATGCCGGGTCAACATCTGTCGCGCTTCGTACAGGAATCACGCAGGCAACCGCTGTGACCAGAACAGAAACGAAAACCGTAAGCGGAACAATCAGCCAGTTGAACGAAATGCTTCTTGTGAAAACATTCATGCTGACCGCTTCCGCAAAGAAATATCCAAGAATCACGCCAAGAATTCCTCCGAACGCGCCCAAAAACAGACCTTCGCCTAAAAATTCCCAGACGATTTCCCTGTTCGACGCGCCCAATGCTTTTTTCAGTCCGATTTCACGCCGCCGTTCCGTGACAACCGCCATCATTGTTGTCGCGACGCAGACCATCGTAAGAATCAGAACGATAATCGTGACAATGTAGACCAAAGCCTGAAGTTTGCTCAAAACTGTTCCTTCCGACTGGGTGACGCGTTTCACAAGGCTTGCAGAAATCGCAGGAACTTTTTCAGAAATTTCATCGACATATTTCTGAAGGTTTTCGGAATTCGCAGAAACTGAACATTCCACAACATCAATCAGCCCGGAATTTTCGCTGATTTCCTCAAGGTCTTTCATATTGATATAAATGCAGTCTTCCTCGTTTCCGCCTGTCTGAAGAACGCCGGAAACTTTCATTCTTTTGTCAAATCTGTTTCCGCGCGAATTGACTCCGTAAACCCTGAACTCGCGTCCGCTTGAAAGTCCTGTAACCTGCGCGATGTTCTGACCAATCAAAGCCTCTCCAAAGTCCGAAGGATAATCGCCAGTGATGTACCAGTACGGACTTGTTTTTTTTAGCTCGGAAAAATCTGTTCCCGCCGCGACAAAAGGCTGTTCGTTCACTCTCACATTCTGATATTTAAAAGGCGTGAGTCCGACAACCGCATCTTGCGGAAAAATTTTCCGGGCGGCTTCAAAATCGTTTTCTGTAAAACTTTCCGCGTTTGACGAAACAAAAAGAACATTCGCGCCGTAAGAACGTAGCTCCTTTCCCATTTGCCGCGGAACATCGTAATAAATCGTGACAAGTCCGCTCAAAACCGTCGCTCCGATTGCAATCGCAAGAAGCGCAATCAACATTCTGCTGCGGCGGCGGACAAGAGAACTTGCAATCATCTTCAAGTAAAATTTAGTTTTTGTCATAAAAATCCTTTTTACGCTTTTTCCGAATCTTCCGAAAACCGAACTTTCAAGAAATCCGGGTTTTTAATTTTCTGCGTTTCCCTGAAAATTCCTTTACCGTCCGTGCAGAACTTCCGCCGGTTCAAGCCGAAGAATCATTCTGATTGAAGGCAGACTTCCTGCAAGCGTGACAATCAGAATCAGAATCGCGACAAGCGGAATCACTGTCGGAGTTATCGCAATCGCCGAACCGAAAACGCTTTTTCCGATGATTTCAGCAAATCCGATTCCTGCAAAATATCCGGCAGTTCCGCCGATTACCGCCGTGATAATTATTTCCGTAAGGACAAGCCAGGCGACAGGAGAATCGTGCGCTCCGACCGCCTTTAAAAGCCCGATTTCGCGGCTGCGTTCCATAACACTTGCCGTGACAAGATTTGAAATTCCAAGAGCCGAGCCAATCAGGCTTAAGACCGTAATCAAAAGCATAAGAAGCTGAGTTTTATTTAAAATCGCTCCTTCGCTTTCGGCAACCTGACGGACAGGCTTTGCGACCGCGTTTGTAATCACTTCCTGAATCTGATAACAGATTGAAGAAACATAAGCCGTGCAGTACCAGATTTCGCGTTCAGCGTTTGTAAGGCTTTCGGGATTCTGCGCGGCGCGGCGGGCAAGCTCATTGTCCGGCGTTGTGAGCGCTGTAACTTCGATTGAATTTATAAGCCCGTTTTTTCCGTCAAGCTCCTGCGCGTCGTGAAGATTCATATAAATCCGCGAGTCTTCGTTGTCGCCTGAATCAAATACGCTTTTCACTGTAAACTCTTTTTCAGATTCTGAACCGGAAAGTTTTATCGTGTCGTCAGGCTTGATTCCGAATCTGCGGGAAAGTTCCGAGCCGACCATAACATAATTCTCGTCGGAATCCAAAAGCCAGCCGTTTCCCGGAACATTTCCTGAAATGTGCCACCAGTTTTTCATACTGTTCATTCCAGTGTCGAGCTCTTCTCCAGTCGGAAGCGAAAGATGATGAGAAAACCATGAGCCTGTTATTCCGACTTTTTCGCCGGTTTTGCTTTCGGAAACAGCAGTTCCTGTTCCGTCCGGAGTGATTCCGTTCTGTCCGCCGGAAACTTTAGTTCCGTTGTGTTCAGTCAAAAGAACTCCCGATTCAAGATAAGGCGCGTAATTTTCAATATTGAACGCCCAGAAAATCGTCTTGATTTTTCCAAGCTCGTCCTCACGCAAATACTGTTCGTTTCCGCCTTCAAGTCCGTACATATCGCTCAAAAGGCTTGCCGTCTGAGGAACAACGCGGATGTTCGCGCCGTAAGTTTTCAGCTCCTTGTTTATTTTGTCGCCCACGCCGAACATGACATTCAGCATCGCGGTCGCAAGGCTTGCTCCCAAAGCGATTGTAAAAGCAATCATCGCCATTTTGCCTTTCTGCCGCCAGAACGACTGAAAAACCATTCTCCAGAACATTACCTGAACCTCCTTTTTTCAACTTCCAAATCGCGGACATCGATTATTATCTGTCCGTCGCTGATTAAATACGGAAGCGGAATAGGATTGCATCCGCCTTTGAACCCGATTGTGTTTATGTTCATGACAACATCGCAGAGTTTGCAGATAACCTGGTCTTTTTTCTGATAATATCCTGTCGCGCCGCAGATTTCGCAGGCATCAAAACCGATTCCGAACGAGAACGCGTTTTTCTGGATTATTATGAACCGGATTCCTACATCGTCTTCTGTTTTGTATTCAAACCTGTGGAGAGTTTTGTCCGAAACTCTTTCGACCGAAATCGTGATTTTTCCGTCTGCCATATCAAAAGGCTCTGCCTCGGAAAGCTGTACAGTCCGTTTGCTTATCGACTGAAGA
>CAZSHF010000070.1:0-13190 GCA_964606655.1 uncultured Treponema sp. | reverse complement strand
TAAGACTGGAATAATCCTCGCCTTTCATCAGTGCGTCGATGTCCACCATGCTCTGATAATAACGCATACGACGTGGAAGATTGTCTAACGCCGTTGTCTGCATTTCGATGTCGAAAATACGGTCGGAATCTTTTACATAAACGTCGAGCCGAACGCCCTTGGTTGAATAATACGGTTTGATTTCTTTCTGAAGTTCGGGATATTCGATTTTCTCAATTTGGATTTTCAGAAGCCGCTCCAGAAGCTCCTTGCAGATTTCAGGATTCTGCATAACTTTGTTGAACATAAAGTCGTCCGTGAATGTAAGTTCATCAAATGTTTTTATACGCATAAAAATGTTTCTCCTTGGGATTTTTCATTTTGTGTGCTCATTTTTACCTCGCTTGTTTTCTGAAAAATCGAATCGGCTTGCAGACTTGCTGATTTCTTTATTCTCGCACCTATATTTCGCGAAATGTTTTCAAAAACTGAATTCTGCGAACAAAAAAATGTAAATAAAACAAAGGGCTGTCTAATAAGTTTAAAACATAGCGGTCATTAAGGCTCTCGAAATCTGTATTATGGTGGTTTCGATAAACTCAACCACCGCATTTTATTCTTTTTAGACAATCTCAAAATCCGTGTGACAATAAAAAACTCGTTTCGTTTGAATTTCAGAGCGGCGTTTTTGTTTTACAACCTTGCCACACGGATTCGGAATTGCTGCACAATTCCTGCATTAAGTCTTAAAAAAAAACACATTAAAAATATTTCAGATATTCCATTAATAAAGTTTGCATACAAAAAGTTTTGTTCTGTCGGGAAAAGTTTATCAGTTATTTAAAAAGCCAATTGAAAGTGCCGGGAACTTTTATTTCCAGCAACTTTTTATTGACCTTTCAGCTTTCCATAATTAGGAGGAAAAAATGAAAAAACTTTGGAAAATCTTATGCCTGATTCTTGGCGTATTCTCCTTGCTCGTTGCGTTTGTATCCTGTGATAACGCAAGTTCAGTTCCGGCTGATGACGAAAAGGACACGAGCAAGTACAAAACAGACTCTTCTCTTGCTGAACCGGAACAAGGTTATATGCGTATAAATTTTCTTGGAAAAAACGCTTATGACTGCTACATTTTTTACGACGGCTGGGCAAAAGATGAGCTTGCAAAAAGTTCAGACTGGAACTCAGACTGTTTTCTTGTCAACAAAAAGAACGGCGATTTTAAATATGTTGACATCAAAATGGCGGAATCGCCTTCGTCAGTCGCGTTTATTATCCGCGACAAAAACAAGGGAAAACTTTCAAGCAACAATGATGTCATTTTCACTTTCCCGAACAAATACAATCAGGTTTATTTAAAAGACGGCAGCAATGTCTGCTACGTAAAGCCTGATTTGGAAAGTCTTCCAAAGGGATTGAACTCTGTTGAAATTACGGACGAACATACTTTAAATCTCTCGTTGAATTCCGTGACCCTCACTATGCAGAATGTCTCTGTTTTTTCAGGCGAAAAACAGTTTGCTGTAACCAGTGTTTCAGGAACAGCTGTGACAGTGCAGGAAAGCTTTAAAGATTCTCCGTCCGTCACTGTAAACCTTGAAGACGGCGACGGATATACAGATGTCCGTTCCGCTTCAGTAACAGGAAAACTGATTGACGAATGGTTTTCTCCTTCAGAATCAGCAGTTTCTTCTTTTGGATATAAGAACGGCGTGTTCACAACTTGGGCTCCGCTTGCAAGCTCCGCAAAGGTCCTTCTTTTCGCTGACAGTTATGCCGTGAAAAATAAAACTGTTGCAAAAGAAATTGAAATGACAAAACAGACGGACGGAACTTGGAAAAGCGAAGATGCAAGCGCAGACGTGGGAACAAATAAATACTACAAATACAGATTTGTCCAGTCGGAAAGCACTTACGAAACTTGCGACATCTGGGGAAAAGTCGCTTCCAAAAATTCCGAAGCGACGCAGATAATCGACATAAACGATTCTTCACTTGTTCTTGAATCAGATTATGTGAATCCGTTCGGAAAAAACGGAACAGAATCCAAAAAGTACACAGAAGCGATAATTTATGAAATGCACATCCGCGACTGGAGCCGCGCTTATGTAAAAGACAGCACGGGAACTTTTGAGGACATCACAAGTTCTCTGGGCGAAAACGGCGCAGGCGAATTTGCAAAGCATCTCAACGATTTGGGAATAACTCACGTTCAGATTCTTCCGATGTTTGAATACGCTCCTGCCGACAACGATGACAAGGATTACAACTGGGGCTACAATCCTTACAACTGGAACACGCCTGAAAGCCGATATGTAAAATCAATGACCGACGGAACAGACGCGGTTCTTTCTATGCGTAAAATGATTAAAGCGTTCCACGATGCGGGAATCGCAGTTAACCTGGATGTCGTTTACAACCACACAAACGGAACTGGCGCAGGTTCTATTTACGATATGACGGTTCCTAAATATTTCTACAGGCTTGCTTCCGACGGCGGATATGCAAACGGTTCTGGCTGCGGAAACGAAACCGCGACAGAAAACGTTTTGGTCAGAAAATTTGTGATTGATTCGCTCAGGCATTGGATGAACGATTACCACATCAACGGATTCCGCTTTGACTTGATGGGTCTGCACGAAACAGAAACAATGGCGGAAATTTATGACGCGCTTTATGAAATCGACCAGAATGTTCTGGTTTACGGCGAGCCTTGGCAGTCAGGCGGTTCTCCGGGACAAAACCTGGTCACAAAGGGAACAATCGATGAATGTGTTTCTTCCGCGCATGAAAACGACAACGGAGTCGCCTGCTTCAACGACACATTCAGGAACGCTATCAAAGGCTCTGAATATCCAAGTTTTTCAAGCGGACACGTTTCTGGCGGATTAGATGACAAAAGCATAAACGAAGGACTTTTAGGAAATACGTTCACTAAAAAAATCGGGCGGTCAATAAACTATGTTGAATGTCATGACAACAATACGCTTTTTGACAAACTTGCGGGTGTCGCTTTAGGCGGAGAATCTTATATGTCGGGCGACCTTTTCTCTAAGCTTGAAAAAAGCAAAAACACATCGCTTGATGTTGTAAAAAAGCAGAATATTCTGTCGGCGGCGTATATGTTCCTTGCGCAAGGAATGCCTTTCATAAACGGCGGACAGGAATTCTTGCGCACAAAACGCGGCGATGAGAACAGCTATAAGTCCAGCGACACAGTCAATCAGATTGACATTTCAATGAAAGAAACTTACAGCGATGTCTACAATTACTACAAAGGACTTATAGCACTGAGGAAATCCAGCGACGCTTTCACAAACGCCAAGAACACAAGCGCGGAAACTGAAAAAGATTCAAGCGGAAACACGCGGACAGGAATCACCAAATATATCTGTGAAGGCGAAAGCGGAGACAAATTTGCAGTTTTCTTCAATGCGACAGAAAGCATAACCGCAGTTTCTGCTCCTTTTGCCGCAAAAACAATTGATGTAAAATCCGGAAGCCTTGCCGATGGAACTGTCTACAGCGAGGGCGCTTCTGTGACGCTTTTAGCAAAATCATTCGTTGTGCTTAAAGCAACAGAATGATTTTAGCCCAAATGTCGATTTTCTTTATATGGTTTTATAAAAGTCGACATTTGGGGTTTTGCATTTTTTCGCATTATATTTGAGGAGATTATTTTTATGAAAAAAACGAAAAACTTTGCTTCGCCACGAACGTCGCGGACATTGCGAACATCTTGCGTATCTTTGTTTGGAAAAGCGATTTTGTTTTCCGCTTTGTGCGTTTGCCTTCCGCTCGCATTCGCATCCTGCGGAAACGCAAACAATCCTGAAAACAGTTCTGAATCAAAAGTTGTGCCTTCGGACTACGCATTGAACAACGATTTCTGGGACAACGCGAGCGTTTATTTTGTCCTTACAGACAGATTTTACAACGGAAACTCGGAAAACGACACTGCCTACGGACGCAAAAAAGGCAACCCGACACTTTCAGACGACTGTGGAAAATTTTTCGGCGGCGACATAAAAGGGCTTTCTTCAAAACTCGACTATCTTGAGGCGCTGGGAATCAACGCAATCTGGATTTCTGCGCCTTACGAACAGATTCACGGATATTGCGTTGGCGGCTCAAATGAGTTTGAGCATTATCCTTACCACGGATATTACGCGCTTGACTACACAAATCTTGACGCGAATGTCGGAACAGTTGAAGAGTTCAGAAATTTTGTTGATTCCGCGCACAAAAAAGGAATCCGCGTTGTTATGGATGTCGTGATGAATCATCCTGGCTACAACACAATCGAAGACGCGGCGCATCTTTATCCGGGCGTTCTGAAGTCTTCGTTTGTTTACGGAACAACTGAGCCGACGCTGAGCAATTATCACAGTTTCATAAACTACACAAGCCACGCATGGGATTCCTGGTGGGGCGGCTCTTGGATTCGCGCAGGACTTTGCTCTCATTATAAAAGCGGTTCTGGCGATTTGACAGGTTCTGCAGGCGGTTCGCTTCCTGATTTTATAACAGAAGGAACTAAATCGGTTTCTCTTCCGACTTTTTTAAAGACAAAACACACTGACGCGATGAAATCATTTTATCCTTCCGAAGGATATTCCGTTGTCAAATTCGAGGAGAAAGAAAATTTCACAGTCCGCGATTATCTTGTCCATTGGCTTTCTGGCTGGGTTCGGGAATTCGGAATTGACGGATTCAGATGCGATACGGCGAAACACGTTGAAAAGGAAGCCTGGTATCAGTTAAAAGTTGCGTGTGTTCAGGCTCTGCGCGATTGGAAAGAAGCAAATCCAACAAAAGTAATTGAAGATTCTGGCGATTTCTGGATGACAGGAGAACATTTTGGCCACGGAGTTGCAAAAGATTCGTATTTTACAGAAGGCGGATTCAATTCGATGATTAATTTTTCATACCGTTCTGCTGTCGCTTCGGCTTTGTCGGATGTTTCCAAAATTGAATCGGTTTATTCTGATTACGCGCAGAAAATCAATTCCGACGAAAATTTCAATGTTTTGAGCTACATAAGTTCGCACGACACAGGTTCTCAAGATTCAAAAGGACTGTTCTATTCCGATTACGCGGACGGCGATGTTTTAAAAATGAAAACAGCGGGAAATCTGCTTGCATTCGCTCCGGGCGCGATTCAGATTTATTACGGCGACGAAGCAGGACGGAAAAATTCTTCCGCACTCTGGAGTGGCGACAAAGACCAGAAAACTCGTTCCCAGATGCCTTGGAAAAATGAAACTGACGCGGACGGAAACAACGGTTATGTTTCTGGACTTGGATATTCTTTTGATTCGGACATTTATTCGCATTGGTCAAAAGTTCTGACTTTCCGGAAAAATCATCCTGCGGTCGGCGGCGGAACACATACAAAGATTAATCTTGATTCCGAATCCAGCGGCTATGCGTTTTCCAGAATCCGCGGAAACGACAAAGTTGTGATTGTTCTTGGCGCAACCAGCGGAGAAACAATTTCAGTTGATGTCTCTTCAATCGGCTCTTCAAAAGTGAAAGATTTCTGCACAGGAAACACAGTTGAAGTTTCCGGCGGAAAAGCGACATTTGCAGTCGGCACGGAAGGCGTGATTCTTATTGAATCCGCAGACTGAAAATTTCAGGAAACAGACTATTCTGAACGCGTTGCAGCAGATTCTGAAAACGGCGGATTTTAAAAATGGCGCAGTGTTGGATAATGTCTGCGCAGTTCAGAATAAGTCTGTTTGCAGTTTTTGCCGCATTTTCAGTTCCGCGTTTTTACATTCCGCCGGTCGCTGTTTCCGTTCCAGAACTGGCCGCTGTTCCTGTTATATCCGCCGGCACATTTTCTTCTCCGGCTGCCGATTCAGATTCGTTCTGCACTGATTCAGATTCAGTCTGAGGTTCTGTGTAGACAAGTCGGATTATTTCATTTGCCGAACGATGTCTGCTCTTCAAAAGAAGTGTCGCGCTGTCCCGCTGGTGAACATAACCCGACGAATTGTATGTTTCAAAACGCGGATCTGTCCGGAACGCCATATCGTAAATATAGATAGAACGGAACGTTTCGATTCCGTTTATAATCACATAATGCGTGTAGCCAAGCGGGAACGAAATTGAAATCACCACTTCGCCCGAGCCGCTGTTCTGGTAAGCCATGTTTTCCGCGCAAGTCCAAGCCCAGACTGCTCCTCTGCTGTCAAATCCAAGAAGTTCGTAATGCGGATAATAAGTGTTGCCGTGGACGACAATCGGGTAAATTTCAGCAAGCGAACGGGAATCAAATGACTCGCTTCCTTTTAGATATGAACTGATTATCAGCCGGCCGCTTGAAATGTATTCGGAATTGCCCGAAAGCGTTCCGTAACGAAGAACCGCATCGCCGACCTGAACAGCGTTTATTACAGAAAGGAAAGTTCCGTTTTCAACAACCGTGATGTTTTCGTTGTCAAGATTGCATGATTCTTCGATTTTTGAAAGACAAGCCTGAACCGCTGGATTAAGAATTTCCGCAAGTCCTGGAACTTTTTCTGAAAGTTCAGAATAAACTGAAACAATTCCTGCCGCCTGAAGAACTGTGATTCCGCTCAAATCGCGCGACGCAGTGTTTTCAAAAAGCCGGCGAATTGAATCTGAATCCTGATGAATATTGATATAATCGCTGAAGTTTTTTACCGTGAAAATATCAAGCCCGCCGTTTTCAAGCGCAAGCGAAATCATATCGCTGAAACTCTGCTGCTGGCGGACAAGAGATTCATTAAGACGCGCAAGATTGTTGAAATAAGGAGCCGAAAGATAAGTTCGGCTTGAGCTTCGTCTAAAGCTCTGAGGAATCGCTTCAATCGCTTCTGCATATCTTCCGCGGGAAGCTCGGACAGCGACATAAGAAACCGCTTCCTGTTCAGTTATGTTCGTCTGGTCAGAATTCAAAACCTGCTCGAATGCTTTTACAAGATTGTTTTCAAGATTTGCGATTGTCGTTCTGTAAACTGATTCCGAAGCGGATTCAATTCCGGCAACCTGAGCGAACGAGAATGTTCTTGTCTTGTCAAAATAAGCGTAAGATGCGACAGGATTTCTTCTTGTCATAAAAATTCTTCCGCCGTCAATGTCCGCCGCTGAAAATTCCCAAGTGTTTTTTCTGCTGTTGATTTGAAGATGGTTTTCGCTTTGTTCTGTCAAAGTCGCTCCGCCTGAAAGCGAATACGGAATCGAAATCGAGCTTACATTCGCCGGAAGAACCGACTCGATGTTCAAAAGCGAGTTCTGGGATTCGTCGCTCAAAGAAAAACGCAATGAAACTCCGCCCGTAAAATTAAACACGCACGAAGTTTCCGATTCTTTTTTCCAGGAAACAAGATTCACTGCGGTTTCAGAATTTGCTCTTCGGATTCGGGCTGGCTTTTCGTCGCTCACTTGAAACGACATTCCGTTGAAAACAGCGGTCAATCTGTTTCTTAAACTTGTCGTGTTGTCTTCTGTCGTGGATTCTACTAGAGTTATATGGAGGCTTCCGATTTTTTCTGATATAATCGAATCGTTCTTGAACTGAACCACAAAAATGCCGATTATCAAAACAGCGTAAACAGCAATCAGAATCAGGGATTTTCTTAAAACTTTGGTGAACATTTTCTAAGTTTAATCAATGGAACAAGGAATTTCAACCGCGGCGAAATTTTGCGAAATTTGAAATTTTGAAATCTTGCCGCAGAATCTTGTGGAAAAATCTTTCTTCCGAATCTGAAACTGTCGCGCGGTTCGTGAATTTATAAATTATGAGCATTATAATTTTTGGAGAACTAACATAATGAGAAAAAAATCAGTTTTCTGCAAATTGTGCGCATTTTGCGCAGTCATTTTGACAGCAAGTTTTTCCGTTTTTGCTTCAAGCGCGGAAACAAACCAGAACGCGAAAACAAATCAAAATCAGAATCAGAATCAGAGAACAAACCAGAAATCCGAAAGCGTGATTTTTGTCGAAATGCTTCAGGATTCGCTTGAAAAAAACAGCGTTGACCAGACGATTCTTCTGTTCGATTCGATTCCGGCTTCTTTAAAGAACAGCAACGATATGAAGCTTTTAAAGGCAAGCCTTCTGGTTTCAGTCGGACGGCTTGACGAAGCGACAGAAATAACAGACGAGATTTTAAAGAACGACCCGAACAACCGCGACGCGATGGAAATTGTCGCGCAAATCGCGCTTGCCGGCGGAAACAGCTCCGCCCAGAACGTGGCTATTAAAAAAATCCTTGCATCCGATCCGAACAACGCCGCCGCGAACATAATTTTAGGCGACCGCGAGCAAATCAAAAAGAAATATAAAAACGCTTTGAATTATTACAGAAAGGCTTTGCTCGGAGAGCCGAACAACCGCGACGCTCTTTTTGGGTTTGCAAAAATGAGCTGGTACACAGACGATTTAAAGACTGCGAAAACCTTTTTCCAGAAGATGAACGAGCTTTATCCGGAAGACAGCGAATCGTTCGCGTATCTTGCAAAACTTTACGCGGAGGAAGAAAACTACAAATCCGCGATTGAATATGTGAATCAGGCGATAAAACTTTTTCCAGGCAATTACGATTATTATCTTGATTTGGGAACTTATTCCAGAAACTCAGGAAAATATTCTGACGCGGAAAAAGCATGGACAAAAGCGATTGAACTTGATTCTTCGTATTTTCTTGCGTTCGCTTACCGCGCAGGACTTTACGATGAACAGAACAGAATCAAAGAAGCGCTTTCCGATTATCATCAGGTTGTAAAGACAAATCCGGATTATTATTTCGCTTACGAAGAAATCGGAATCCTTGAATTCCATGAAAAAAACTGGAGCGCGGCGCGAGAATATTTTACAAAAGCGAATTCTGTGAAAAGCCAGCTTTCATATCATCTGATGATAATCGCGACTTATCTTATGGAAAAAAATTCTTTTGAGGCAAAAAAATACGCTGATGTCGCGATGAAGCCGATTCAGGACAGAAACAGCCTTGATTACAAAATGCTTCGGCTTTACAAAGACCAAGGCCCGATAAACGCGGAAAACGCGATTGCAATGGCTTTGGAAAAAGAAACTGACAAAAACAAGCGCGGAAAAATGATGTATTATTTCGGGCTTTATTATGACATGAAAGGTTCGGCTAAAGTCGCAAAAGAATATTATTCAAAAGTCACGAATATGCAGACTCCGATGTTTTTTGAATACAGACTTGCTGAATGGGGATTTGAGGCTCTTTAAATGAAACAGACACAGATTACTTTGCACCTTGCGGAAAGAGAAATTGTTTTAATCGGAACGGCGCACGTTTCGGAAGAAAGCGTGAACGAAGTTTCAAGCGCAATAACTGAAATAAAACCAGATTCAGTCGCAATCGAACTTGACGAAAAACGCTGTGAATCTATAAAAAATCCTGACAAATTCCGGGAACTTGACATTGTGAAAGTCTTAAAGAACGGAGAAGGATTTTTGCTTCTTGCGAATCTTGTCTTGTCTTCGTTCCAGAAACGGATGGGCGAAAATGTCGGCGTAAAGCCGGGCGATGAAATGGTCGCCGCGATGAACAAAGCGGAAGAGCTTGGAATTCCTTCTGTCATGGTTGACCGTCCGATTCAAGTGACTTTGCGCCGCGCCTGGGCAAAGAATTCGCTCTGGGGAAAATGCAAACTTCTTGCGGCTTTGATTTCAAGCGCGTTCAGCAAAGAAGAAATTTCCGAAGAGCAAATCGAAGGACTGAAAAACCGCTCCGAAATGGATTCGATGATGGCGGAGCTTTCAGAATATCTTCCGACCGTAAAAGAAGTTTTAATCGACGAGCGCGATAAATATCTTGCAAGCCACATCTGGAAATCAAAAGGGAACAGAATTGTCGCTGTTCTTGGCGCAGGACATCTGAAAGGCGTTCAGGCGCATCTTGAAAAAATCGCTTCCGGTGAAGAAAGTTCAGACACCGAAGACATTTCGAGCGTTCCGAAAAAAAGGCTGGGTTCAAAAATCGTCGGCTGGATTATTCCTGTCCTGATTGTCGGGCTTATTGTCGCCGGATTTGTTGTCGGCGGAACTAAAATCGGCTCAAAAATGGCTTTGTCCTGGTTTTTGTGGAACGCGATTCCAGCCGCAATCGGAACTTTGATTGCAGGCGGAAATCCGCTTACGATTCTTGTGGGATTTGTTTCCGCTCCGTTCACTTCGCTTTGTCCTTTTATCGGAGTCGGATTTGTCACAGGAATTTTCCAGGCTTTAATCTGCAAGCCGAAAGTAAAAGACATGGAATCGCTTGCAGATGACGCGGGTTCGCTTAAAGGATTTTACAAGAACAGGATTCTCCGCGTTCTTCTGGTTTTTGTCCTGTCTTCGGTAGGAAGCTCAATCGGAACTTTTGTCGGCGGAGCGAACGTTGTTGTTGACGCGATAAATCTTCCTTCAGTTCCTTCAGATTAGATGTTTATCAGGTTAAATGCCGAGTTTTCTTTTCAGATTGTGAAAATTGCTGGAACGTAGCGAAAAACGGCTTTTCGCGAAAGTGCAGACAATTTTTTTATGAGATTTATAAAACTCGGCATTTGCTCTATCAATATCCGTCGCTCATTGCGCGGTTTTTGTCTTTTATGCAAAGCTCTTCATAAACAAGACTTCGCTTTCTGAGCTCCTGTTTTCTTTCGTCCGGGAAAGGCATATTCCGCCAGAAAATTCCGCGCACGTCTTTGTCGAGCCGCTGGACGCCTTCGGACTCTTTTGTCATCCAAAGAACGTAATCTTCTATAAAGTACGCTTTCAGGTCGCCTTTCAGTTTCATCCGTTCGATGTGCTGATAATATTGACCTGTAAGCCCTTCTTCCATCCAGTAATAAGAAGCCTTTTCCTTTGCGACCTGCCAGCGTAAATCCGCAACAGCAGTCAAAATCGCGATTTTCAAGTCGCGCGGATACATCGGAACAACAATTCGTCCCCGGCTTGTGACACGGTTGTATCTGTCAAAAGGTTCCCAGCAGAATCCGCGGTCGCCGTAAGTCGGAATCAAAAGAACATAAGGCGGAATTCTGTTCGCGATGTTTTTGTGGATTCTGCAGAACGCTCCCGGGTCTACTGATTCAACCCAGCGAAGAATATCGACAACATTTTCGCGGGTTCCGGTTCCGCGTTCTGTGCAATGGAAAAATTCTCTTGTGAAAAGCGGAAACTGATTTCCTTGCCGTCCGACAGTCATTTTTGCCATCTGGCGAACAGTTTCAAATTCAATGTTCACTGCGTCTGTGTCCGCAACCGAAGAAGACGAGCCACCGCTCTGCGAAAGTTTGTTCTCGACATTTTCGTAAACGCCTTTCGCGTCCTGAAAATCCGCCAAAGCCCGCGCGTATTCTTTATTGTTCTTTGAAAGCTTGTGAAGTCTGTCCGTAATCGTGGAGAACGCTTTTAGCTGAAGTTCTGAATAATCGGCTTTGTGCGGCTCTGCGCCCATAATCGGATTGTGTTCACAAATCGTTTCGACCGCTTCTTTAAGTTCAATTTCAAGCATCTGGCGTTCGTTTTCTTTCATGCTTAAAAGATTTTCCGCGCTCTGAAGTTTTCCGGAATTCTTTGACTGAAGCTGCTGAAGCCTTGACTGTTCCATCTGTGCCGCTTCTTCAGGAGTCGCCGCTTTGTGCGGAGTCCGTTTTTCGTCCGTCATCGAGTTGGTCATTCTTCCTGAGGAAATCTCTTTGAACCATTCGTCAACGTACATAATCGGAAGATTGTTCGCGTTTTCGATTATCACGCGTGAAAAAAAATCTTTCTGTTCTGGACGGAAAAGCGACGGAAGCAAAATTCCAAAACGAGCAAGCATCCTTTTCGGCATAGGAAGATTCGTGTCGGAAAGTTTAGGCGCAAGTCCGCGGAAAAGCTCCCAGTAAGCAGAAATAATATTCTGCCGGTAAACAGTCCGGTCTTTCGGATCTTGGCAGGTAAGATATTTTGAAAGAATCTGATGAACACGCTGAGCAGACTGGTTTTCCGCAGTCAAGGCTGTTTTATAATAAGAAGGGTCATCAAAGATTTTGGAAGGAACATCGTTCAGGAATTTTTCAACAGGCGGAAATTCCTTCTGGCTCAAATCAACTGTGTGAATGGATTTTTGGGCGGAAGAAGCGTTTTGCGGCGCAGAATTTTTTCCGCCGTTTTTCTTTTCAAATTTGGATAACGAAAACCCTGAATCAGAATCAAAAGAAGAAACATCGATTTCCTCAGAACCAAAATCGCTCGGCTCTTCTTCAACCACACTGTCAAGCAAAGCCGCGATTGACGGGTCGATGTCTTTGTAATTGCTGTCACTCATTTTTTTCTCCACAATAGTGAATGAAAATATCAAACCTGTTCAAAAACTTCAGTTTCAGAACAAATTTATTATAACACGCGAACAGAGAATTTTAAACGGATAAAAAATTTTTAGGATTCATAAGCGATTCGCAAGCGATTTTGTTTTCAGGATTTTCAAAAGATTTGCAGGAGATTTTAAAAGGGTTTTCAAAGGAAAAAAAACAGATTTCAAAAGAGCGAAAATCGAGTTCAAGAACATCGGATTTAATCGACAAGCATTTCTTTTATTGTGTTCTTCACATTTGAAATTTCTTTGGAATTTATTTTTCCAAGTCGTTTTACAAGACGGATTTTATCGACTGTTTTTATCTGGTCAAGCACAATCCAGCCATCTTTTCCTTCAAAATGAACAGGAATTCTTGTCGGATACGAATGTGATTTTGTAGTCATCGGAGCGATAATCACAGTGTCAATGTTACCGTTCATCTCGTCTGGCGAAATCACAAGACAAAGCCGAGTTTTTTTTATTTCGTGTCCGATTGTCGGGTCAAGATTTACAAGATAGACATTGTATTGAGTTACCATTCCCATTCAAAATCCTCTGATTCAGGAACAGATTCAAGTCTGTCTTCATTGTTTTTATGCATTGCACGGAATGATTCTGCCCAATCTTCACGAGGAGCATTTTTTATAGGAGTGATAAGAATTCCTTCGTCTGTAATATCCATATTCATTTTATCTTTTACAAGAAATTTATCTAAAACGAATTTAGGAAATCGTATTCCACGAGAATTTCCGATTCGCACAACAGAAACCACCATAAAAAACTCCTGTGATTTTATATGAAATCAAGACATTTGAAGTAATTACCCCAAATGTCGAGTTTTATGAATATAATAGCCCAAATGTCGATTTTCTTTGC
>CAZSHF010000069.1:0-13483 GCA_964606655.1 uncultured Treponema sp. | reverse complement strand
GTTCTTGCCGAGAGTGCATTTTTGCATGGTTTTATAAAAGTCGACATTTGGGCTATATACATTTCTTGAAACACTTTATATTTCCAACAGAATTCAACTTCCATTAAAAGGAATTCTTCTTATCGGCTATTGATTACGGTGTTGCCCAAGAGCGCAAGCGCGTTTTCTATATCGGATTCAGAAGCGACTTGAAAGTCAATTTTGAATTTCCGCATGGCTCAACAGAAAAAGATGAAGACAAAATCACATTGCGAGACATTATCTGGGATTTAAAAGATTCTGCCGTTCCTGCCGCTCCGAAAAATCACAGAAATCCAAATGCAGTCAACAACAACGAATATTTTACAGGTGCATATTCTCCAATTTTTATGAGCCGTAACCGCGTAAAATCATGGGACGAGCAGGCGTTCACAGTCCAGGCGAGCGGGCGGCAATGCCAGATTCATCCTCAGGCACCAAAAATGGTGAAAGTCGGATTGAACAAGTGCGAGTTTGTGAAAGGCAAGGAAAACCTGTACCGCAGAATGACAGTCCGCGAAGTTGCAAGAATTCAGGGATTCCCTGACACATTCAAATTTCTCTATGAAAATGTTGACGATGCATACAAGATGATTGGAAACGCAGTTCCGGTGAACCTTGCCTATGAGATTGCAACGGCAATAAAAAAAACGCTGGAAAAACAGAGCGGCAATATTGCGGAGAAAGTCATAGCGTAAAAAAACAGATAATATTCCGATTGCTTTGAAATTGCTGGGAACTGGCAGCTTCTCATCTGTTCTTCTCCAGAAATTTATTTATGCAAAAAATTTCTATTTTCATCGCAAATTTTTTGTTGTAGAATATGGCTATGCATAGCGACTTGCTTTTCAATTTTACGCAGATGACTCAAGGCTCTGCTGACGACGGCGCGGAGATTTTAAATGAAATGGCGAAGTCAAAGCCTTTTTTTGCTTTGGACGCCGGAATCCGTGCGGACGATATTTGGGAACGCGCGGATTTCTTCAGGGAAACTCTGAATATTCTTGACGACGACGCAAAACGCGCGGTCCAGAAGTGTATTTATTTTTCCGCAGGAATTTCGGGCAGTCTGGATTCAATTGAAAACCGTTATGATTATGTTCAGAATCTTGAGGACGAGATAAAAGCATTCAAGGATTCAGGCGACGAGTTTTCTTCGCGGCTTGTTGCTGTCGGTCCCTGCGGAATCGACCACGACTGGGATTCAGTTGAATACGAGGGCAGGGAACACGATTTTATTGACAGCCAGACGATTTCCGACGAGCGCGACTTGTTTGCTCTTCAGCTGACTTTGGCGAAAAAACTGAATCTTCCTGTAATTGTCCATTCAAGGAAGGCTTTTAAAGACACGGCGGATGTCATCAAAGCGGTAAAATGGAACAAAGGCGTGATTCACGGTTATTCGTACAGCAAGTCTGAGCTAGATTTTTTTCTTGATCTGGGCTGGCACATAAGTTTCAGCGGTTCTGTCACTTATTCGGGAAAAAAGTCTGCTTCCGACATCGCGGAAATTCTGAACTATGTTCCAAAAGACAGAATCCTTGTCGAAACGGATTCGCCTTATTACGCTCCTGTTCCTTTGAAGAACACGCTGAACACGCCGAACAACATAAATTACATTTACGATTTTATCGCGTCAAAACGCGGAATCGCCGCTTCAAAACTTGGTTCAATCGTTGATGAAAACTTTAAATCATTGTTTTTGTAAACAAAAATAAATCTGGAGGAAAGTTATGAAAATCGCTTTTTACGACACACGGACTTACGACAAGGATTCGTTTTCAAAAGAGAACGAAAAATTTGGCTTTGAAATCGAATATTTTGATTTCAAACTGAACGAGAAAACCGCTCTGACTTCAAAAGGCTACGATGCTGTCTGCGTTTTTGTGAACGACATTGTGAACGATGAAGTCATCACAAGCCTCGCGCAGAACGGAATAAAACTTATAATCCTTCGCTGCGCCGGATTTAACAATGTGGATCTTGCTTCCGCGGAAAAGAACGGAATCACGGTTGTACGCGTTCCGGCTTATTCCCCGCACGCTGTCGCAGAACACGCGGTCGCTCTTCTTCTTTCGCTCACGCGTCATATTCCGCAGGCTTATCTCAGGACAAAGACAATCAATTTCAATATCGAAGGACTTACAGGACGCGACCTCTTCGGTCTTACCGCAGGAATTTTAGGAACTGGAAAAATCGGCAAATGCATGGCGGAAATCCTTCACGGATTCGGAATGAATATAATTCTTTACGACCCTTTTCCTCAGAACGACTGGGCGGAAAGCAAAGGCTACAAATATGTCGACCTTGAGACGATTTTCAGGGAAAGCGACGTCTTGAGCCTTCATTGTCCTTTGACCGCGGAAACAAAACACATCGCGAACCACGACACAATGAAAATGATGAAAAGCGACGCGGTAATCATAAACACAGGACGGGGCGCTCTGATTGACGCAAAGGCGCTTGTCCACGCTTTGAAGCACAAGCATATAGGCGGCGCGGCTCTTGACGTTTACGAAGAGGAAGGCTCGTATTTTTTCAACGACCATTCTTCCGAAATCATAACTGATGATGTCCTTGCGCGCCTTCTGACTTTCCCGAATGTGATTATAACAGGCCATCAGGCGTTTTTGACAACGACCGCGCTTGCGAACATAGCGAATGTTTCGTTGACCAACGCGAAAGATTTTCTTGAAGGAAATGAGCTTAAGAATCAGGTTGTGAACAAATAAAAAGGCTGGAATCAGTTTTCCTGTTGGATTTTGCCAAGCGGATTCGTCGTTTTTTCCGCGGATTTTTCGCGTTTTGTGTCTTGCTTGGAAATCAGTTTTTGAAAATATCAATGACCAATGTTCTTGAAAACTGATTTCCGTGTGTGTTTTGTGTTTCCTCAGGATTTCTGGAGCGATACGTTTTTTCAGCCTTTCAGATATTCGTCCAGAGTGTCCAGCAAATCGCCTACGTTCGAGCGAAGGCGTTTCATGAGAATTCTTGTCCGTTTTGTGTCGTAGCTTGAAGAGCTTGCGTTCGGCAGAAGAAGCTCGTAGGGCTCGACTTCAAGCGCGGCGGCAAGATTTGAAAGCGTTTCGAAAGTTCCGCTTTTTTTGTGGTTTTCAAGCTCGCTTATATAAGCGGTGCTTAAATTCGCCATTTCTGCGAGCCTTTCCTGGCTCAGCTTTCTTGAAAGCCTTATAGATTTGATATTCTCCGCGTACATTATTGCTAATTCTGTTGCGTTCATCATGTTAGTTTAAATTTGCTGATTGCGAAAATGAATAAACATTTTGCGAAAAATTTTGTCGATTGGCAAGGATTTTTAACCGATAGTTAAACTGATAGCGAATTTTTTATTCGGTTTGTTTATAAAACTTTGCTTTCAGTTTCAACCTGAGGTTTATCATGCTTTACAAATTCCGCAGTGCGAATATCTATGACAGAACTGGAATCAGTGAATTCAAAAATTTCAGGCGCGATTCTGAAATGAACAGAAAACGCGGTCTTCCGGAGAACACAATCTGCGACAATCTGATTATAAAAGGCGAGAATCTTCAGGTTCTGCGTTCGCTTGAAAAAGAATTTTCAGGAAAGGTGAAACTGATTTACATCGACCCGCCGTACAACACTAAAAACGGAAGGTTCTCATACAATGACAATTTTCCGCGGCACGAATGGCTTCTGTTCATGAGAAAACGGCTTGAAATCGCAAAGAAACTTCTTTCCGAAACCGGAGCGATTTACGTTCAGCTTGATTACCATGAAGTCCATTACGCGAAAATTTTGATGGACGAGATTTTCGGCGAAGAGAATTTCCAGCGTGAAATAATCTGGCGGATAGGCTGGCTTTCCGGCTACAAGACAAAAGAAAGCAACTGGATCCGGAACCACGACACAATTCTGTTTTATTCCAAAAACCCAAGGCTTTTGGATTTTAAAAAGACTTACATTCACAGGCAGGATTTCAAGAAAATCGCCGCGTCAAATATCGAAAAATATCCGATTGAAGATGTCTGGAACGCGAGCGAATACGACAAGCTTAACAGCATCGCGATTGTCTCGTTTGCCGGCGAAACTGTCTCTAGGCTTCTGAATCCAGATGATGAAGTGAAAGGTCAGAAACCTGAAAAACTTCTGCAAAGAATAATAAGCGCTCATACAGACGAGAACGATATTGTTCTGGATTTTTTCGGCGGTTCGGGAACAACTGCGGCCGCCGCGATAAAAATGAAAAGGCAAGTGATTCTGTGCGAGCAGCTGGACAGGCATATCGATATAACTTTGCGGCGGCTTGCAAAAGTCCTTGAGGGAGAACAGACTGGAATTTCAAAATCGGTCGGCTGGAATCCGAAAGCCAACGGCGATGCGAGTTCGTTTGTTTATCTGGAAATCCCAGATGTTTACGGGGGGGGGGGCAATAAAAAAGTTTTTTTCTCGCTTCGCGGTTTTAAAAATATCGGAAAGAGGAAGCGTTTTAAAAGAAAGAAGAGCCGGCTGTGAATCTTTCGGTTTCGGTTGATGTTTTTATGACATTATTGTACTTCTAATATATAACTTTTGTAGTATTCATAAAGTTTATTTTCATTTTCGCGAGGTGTTCCATAAAGAGTGATTTCGGCATAAAATTCTCCAGATTCGTTTAATATTAATTGATAATCTTTTGATATTTTGGAATTTACAATATCTTTTCTTTCAAAGAATATCCGTTTGTTTGCATAATTTGTTTTGTTTTCAGAATTCTTCTCATAAATTAGTATTTTATTATCAACAGGTTCTGAGATTTTTAGATTTTTATATGAATATATCTGTATGGATAATTCATATTCTTTTGCTTTAGAAAAATCTGGAATAAAGGAAATAGAAAGAGAAACATCATCATTCGTACTGAAAACATTTTTTTGAGGAGTTAATACGCAGTCTACATTTTCTATGAGAATGGAGTTAGATGGCTTATCTATCATAAAACTATCTGCTAGATTTCCCAAAAAATCACAGCTTGAAAAATTAAAAGAAACTAAAACAATAAAAAACAAAATAAGTGTTTTTTTGTACATAATTCAGACGCTCTATATTTTTCTATTTGCGTTTAATGTTTTTACAACATTCGCATAATCTTCTCTACGGTTGGTTATGCAAGTTATTGCATTTGACAAAGTGTACAAATCGGAAACTTCGGGCTGTACCAATGCAATGAAAATCTGTGTATATGTATATCCGCTGCAAAAATCAATATTTGCTTCATTAGCGCTGTCGATTAAATCGTATAATCCGCCGTAGTAGAAATATTCTTTTGATATGCCTGTCAAATATCTGTTTTCAAGATTGTCTAAATAAACACTTTTGCCAGCGGAATTTGTATTATTAAATTTCCAGTTCATTATGTAATTTTCAGAAAAATAACCCCAGCTTTCAATCAGTTTTATTAAATCAGTTCCGCCTTCGTTATAACAGTCATCTTTCATCGGATTTTTGCCGTTAGCCATTGTTTCAATCCAGCCGCTTGCCATATCAAAATATTCTTGTGTCCAAGTTCCAGAGGAGTGCAAGCACCTGAAACATATTTTGTGGCAAACACTTTTAATGGAAGTGGTGCTGTTATATGATTTTCTAGGCAGAAAGTTCTGTAATCTGCCATAGCGTTCATAATTGTTGCAAACTCTGCGTTCAATGAATTCTGTCCGAATTTTATATCCAAATTAGAAAGGCTTTCAATCCAGTAACTTCCAGCATAATAAGTGACAGCCCCAAAAATTGAACTTACAGCTTCTGTTGAGGTCAAAGTTATATTCGGATTTTCAAAGCGGATTATCATCTGAACTTTTCCACCGAGCGAAGTGTATGGAAGCGGAATATTGAATCTTCCATTGCTGTCTGTGAAACTTGTTCCAAAAATTCCAAGCTGATGAGACATAACAAGGACATTTTTTACAGGAGAGTAACTTTTTGTCGTTGTATCATAAACAGAAATTTTTCCTTGCGGTCGGTTTGCTATGTATTTTTGTATAAATTTTTTGATTCTTTGCCAAAGCCATTTTACCTTTTCTTCGTCGTTTGAACGGCAACGGAAATACATATAATTTGCTTCGACTTTCGTGCCTTCTGCTGCTCGTGACTGAACCGCTTCAACTGTAAACAAATTTTCGATTTTGTCACCTAAAATGATTTCTGAATTCAAATTTTCAATAATCAGATTGTCTTTTGGTGTAGCATTTTTTTCAACAATTCCTGCACAGTTTACAAGAATCATTTCAGTTAAAATAATTGTAGAAAAGAATCCAATACTTTTTTTTCATTGTTTTCTTCACTTTATAAATTATGTTTATATAATTCTGTTTTATAAAAAAAAGTCAAGTGCCTATGCATTGTCGCTTTTGTTCCATAAATCATTGCGTCCATTCGTGGCTTTCCGCTTGATTCGTCTGATTCCGACGTGTTCATTTACAACTGAACGTGAACTTGATATAAGATTTCCGCGTGCGTACGTGCGGCGGTGTGCGTGTTGACACTCGATGTACATATTAATTAAAATACCAAAAAAGCGAGAGCGTTCCGAATTGTTTTCAGCAATTTTGAACGCTTTTTTAATTTCACATTGGAGGCTTTAAAATGAAGAAAGCATTGGTAAAAGCGACTGTTTGCGCCGCTCTTTTAGGAATTGTATTTTCTGGTTGTTCAAAAAAGAATGGTTCGGAAAAGAAGAGTTCAAACGACAGTTTTAAAATCGGCGTGATTTATATTGGTGATGAAAACGAAGGTTACACAGAAGCGCACATGAAAGGCGTTGCCGAGATGAAAGAAACTTTGGGTTTGAAAGATTCTCAGGTTATCGAAAAGAAAGGAATTCCTGAATCTGAAAAATGTTACGATGCTGCGGTTGACCTTGCAGAGCAGGGATGCAAATACATAATCGGAACTTCTTTTGGTCACGAATCTTACATAATTCAGGCTGCAAAAGAATATCCTGATTTGGTTTTCGCTCATGCGACAGGTTTTCAGGCGGCTTCAAGCGGATTGAAAAATATGCACAACTTCATGCCGAAAGTTTTTGAATCCCGCTATGTTTCAGGAATTGTTGCAGGTCTTAAATTGAACCAGATGATTCTTGACGGAACAGTCACTGAATCTCAGGCAAAAATCGGATATGTCGGCGCTTATCCTTATGCGGAAGTTGTTTCTGGTTACACAGCGTTCTTCTTGGGAGTTCGTTCTGTTTGTCCGGCGGCTACAATGGAAGTTCGCTACACAAATTCTTGGGCAGACATGACTTTGGAAAAGGAAACTGCCGAAGCGTTGATTGCAGGCAAATGCGTCTTGATTTCTCAGCACGCGGATACAACTGGTGCTCCTTCTGCTTGCGAGGCTCACAAAGTTCCATGCGTTGGCTACAATGTTGACATGACAGCGGTTGCTCCAAATGCGGCGTTGACTTCTGCGGCTTTGGATTGGGGCGCGTTCTACAAATATTCTGCAAAACAAGTTCTTGATGGAAAGGATTTTGAAGTTGACTGGGCGAAAGGTTATTCTGATGATGCAGTTTACATAACTCCGCTTAATCCAAACACAGTTACAAGCGATGCTAAAGAAAAAACAGATGCCGCAATTGCAGGAATCAAAAACGGAACTGTGAAAGTCTTCGATACTTCTAAATTCACAATCGGCGGAAAATCTCTTGAAACATTGATTAGCGAAGGCGGCGATTATGCAAAATATGCATCTTATGTAAAAGACGGCGCTTTCAATGAACAGAACGGATTTGCGGCTCCAGCGTTCGACATAAGAATCGATGGAATTGTAGAAAGATAAAAGATTATTTAGCAAGGCTGTCCAAAACAAATTATTATGCGGTGGTTGAGTTTATCGAAACTACCGCTTCTGGTCATTTCGACATGCTCAATGACCAGAACTTTTAGACAGCCTTTCGTATTTATTAAAAGGTGAATGCTAATGAATGAATGTGCTGTTGAACTGAAAAACATCACAAAAAGATTCGGCAATGTTCTTGCCAATGACAATGTAAGCCTGAAAATCAATCATCACGAAATTCTTTCGATTCTTGGCGAAAACGGAAGCGGAAAAACAACATTGATGAACATGATTGCCGGCATTTATCGTCCTGACGAAGGCGAAATTTTAATCGACGGCGAAGTTGTTTCAATTCATTCTCCGAAAGATGCGTATAAATACAAAATCGGAATGGTTCATCAGCATTATAAACTTGTAAATGTCTTTACTGCTGCGGAAAACATAATTTTAGGTCAGCAGACTTCAAATATTCTTGACATGAATAAAATCAAAGCCGACATAAACAAAATCTGCGAATCTTACGGCTTTAAAATCAATCTTGACCAGAAAATCTACGATATGTCTGTTTCGGAAAAGCAGACTGTTGAAATCATAAAAGTTTTATATAAAGGCGCGGACATCTTGATTCTTGATGAGCCGACCGCCGTTCTAACTCCACAGGAAACAAAGAGCCTTTTTGCGGTTTTGAAAAATATGAAAGCGGATGGAAAATCAATCGTAATCATCACGCATAAACTGAACGAAGTTATGGAAATCAGCGACAGAGTTTCAGTTTTAAGAAAAGGCAAATATATAGATACAGTAAACACGAACGAAACAACGATTCAGGCTTTAACCGAAATGATGGTTGGCGAAAAAATCGATTTGAACATAAAACGCGCAGAACCGAAAAATGTTCGCGACGTTCTTAAAGTTGAAGGCTTGACTTGCTTTAATAAAGAAAATCTGAAGGCTTTGGACAATGTTTCGTTCACAGCAAAGGCCGGAGAGTTTTTAGGCATCGCTGGAATTTCCGGTTGCGGAGTTCGCGAACTTTTTGAATGTCTTGACGGAATTTATCCTTACACAAATGGAAAAGTTACTTTCATAAAGCAAGACGGAACAGAAATCGACCTTACAGGAAAGACAACTCGCCAGATAAAGAAAACTGGAACAAAAGTTGCATTTGTTCCGGAAGACAGACTTGGAATGGGACTTGTTGGTTTAATGGGAATGACGGACAACGTAATGCTCCGCACTTATAAAACAGGAAATGACCCGCTTGTAAACCGAAAAGAACCGCGAAGCCTTGCTTCCCGAATAAAAGAGAGGCTTGAAGTAATCACGCCGAACATTGAATATCCAGTCAGCAGGCTTTCAGGCGGAAACGTGCAGAAAGTTCTTGTCGGACGCGAGATAAGTTCCAATCCAGACATTTTAATGGTCGCTTATCCGGTTCGCGGACTTGACATAAATTCGTCTTACATGATTTACAATAAACTTGACGAACAGAAACAGCGAGGCGCGGCAGTTATATGCATAATAGAAGATTTGGATGTTCTTCTTGATATTAGCGACAGAATTCTTGTTTTGAATAAAGGCCGCGTTACAGGAATTGTGGATTCACGCACGACAACAAAAGAGGAAGTCGGATATTTAATGACAGCCGAGCCAGAGGAGATTTCAAATGCGTAGTATTCGTGTAAGCAAAAACGATATTCTTCCTTTTTATAAATCAATCTTGATTCGTCTTGGTGCAGTTTTAATTGCGTTGATTTTATGTGCGGTTGTTATTGTTTCTGTAACAGATTTAAATCCGATTGAAGTTTACGGCGGAATCATTAACGGCGCGCTGGGAACAAAAAGGCGCGTTTGGGTTACGATTCGCGATGCGTTGGTTTTGCTTTTGGTCGCGGTCGGACTTGTTCCAGCATTCAAGATGCGTTTCTGGAATATTGGTGCGGAAGGACAAATGCTTATGGGCGGACTTGTAAGCGCCGCTTTGATGATTTACGGAAAAAACATTCCGAACGGACTTTTGATTCCGATGATTATGATTTCAAGTTGTGTTGCCGGCGTAATTTGGGGAATAATTCCTGCGTTTTTCAAGGCAAAATACAACACGAACGAAACGCTTTTCACATTGATGATGAATTACATTGCGATGCAGATTATCGCGTTCTGCGTGGTTTTCTGGGAAAATCCTGCCGGCTCAAATTCAGTCGGAATCATAAATCCTGATACGAATGCAGGCTGGTTTCCTTCTGTTTTTGGTGAACGTTACGGATTGAATTTAATCATCGTGATTTTGGTAACTTGCTTTGTCTATTTTTATCTTCATTATACAAAGCACGGTTACGAAATCAATGTAATTGGCGAAAGCTGGAACACTGCGCGGTATGCCGGAATAAATGTAAAGAAAGTAATAATCCGAACGATGGCTTTAAGCGGTGCGATTTGCGGACTTGCGGGCTGTCTTTTAGTTAGCGGAGCAAGCCACACAATCAGTTCAAGTCTTTCTGGCGGACGCGGATTTACTGCAATCATCGTCGCCTGGATGGGAAACTTTAATCCGGTTGCAATGGCGGTTATTTCATTCTTCTTGTGTTTTATGGACAACGGCGCGATTCAGATTGCAAGCCAGTTTGGATTGAACGAAAATGTTTCTGATATAATAGTAGGAATCTTGATTTTCTTCTTGATTGGAAGCGAATTCTTCACTAAATACAAAGTCACATTTGAAAAAGAAAATAAAGAAAATATCGAAAGCAAAGAAAAATTGGAGAACAAATAATGATTATTTTAACTTTTATTCAGAAAGCAATTGTTCAGGCGATAAGCATTCTTTTCGGTTCTCTTGGCGAAATCGTTACGGAAAAATCAGGAAACTTGAATCTTGGAATTCCGGGACTTATGTACATGGGCGGAATTTCTGGACTTGTCGCGGCATTTTTTTATGAGAATGCAGTTGCCTCTCCAGTTCCGCTTGTTGGAATGATGATTTCGCTTTTTTTCGCGCTCTTGATTTCAGCGTTCGGCGCGTTCATTTACAGTTATCTTACAATCAGCCTTAAAGCGAACCAGAATGTAGTTGGTCTTGCATTAACGACGTTCGGAATCGGATTTGGAAACTTTTTTGGCGGTTCAATAAGCAGACTTGCAGGCGGAGTAGGGCAGGTTAGCGTTGCCCGGACTGCAAGTGCGTATCAGGCTTCAATTCCAGTTTTGGATAAAATTCCTGTTTTGGGAAAACTTCTTTTCAGCTATGGATTTCTAACTTACCTTGCGATTGTGCTTGCGTTTTTGATTTCGTTCATGCTGAACAGAACTAGAGTTGGACTTAACCTTAGAGCGATTGGAGAAAATCCTTCGGCGGCAGATGCGGCGGCGATAAACATAAACCGCTACAAATACACAGCGACGATTGT
This sequence comes from uncultured Treponema sp., assembly GCA_964606655.1. Lineage (GTDB taxonomy): Bacteria > Spirochaetota > Spirochaetia > Treponematales > Treponemataceae > Treponema_D. Next base: position 2,261 of record CAZSHF010000069.1, on the reverse strand, counting down.
CGGCGGCGCGATTGCAGGACTTGGCGGACTTTATTTTGTAATGGAATATCTTGGCGGAACTTGGACGAACAACGGATTTGGCGACAGAGGCTGGCTTGCAATCGCTCTTGTTATCTTCAGTTTGTGGGATGCAAGAAAAGCGATTTTGGGTTCGTTCTTGTTCGGTGCTCTTTACATTCTTTATCTTTACATTCCGGGATTGAGCCGAGGCGCGCAGGAACTTTTCAAAATGTCGCAATATCTTGTTACAATAATTGTTCTTGTAATTACAAGCACAAGCCGCAAACTTGAAAACCAAAGTCCGGAACATCTAGGACTTTCGTATTTCAGGGAAGAAAGGTGATTTGAAGCGAACACAAAAGGCGGAATTCACGAATGTTTTGTTGCCGATTCGCTTTTAAAGAAAAAATTGCCTTTGTTTTTTTACAAGAATGAAACCACAAAAAAAGAAATTGATTTTATAACTCAGATTGACGGAAAAATAATTCCGATAGAAGTGAAAAGCAGAAATTCCAAAGCGACTTCTCTGAATTGGGTTTTGCAAAACAAAATAGAAGATTCAGAAAAAATAACAGCGTATAAATTTATCGACGGAAATATTGGAGTTGAAAAAATCAGCGGAAACAAAGAAATCGTTTCCGTTCCGGTTTATATGTCTGCGTTTTTGTAGGACGGCTTGCATAGATTTTATAAAATCTTCCATTCGGTTAGGTTTCGCTTTTTTTTATATCTCGTGCAAAAGAAACAATATCAAGTCCATTGTCGTTCTGAATTGTCAATATCAAAGGAACAAGAGATTCTATAAATGAAAACTTGACTTCATCGTTAGGATATTTCAGTGTGTAGATATGAAAGTCTTTATCGTAACTTTTTATCGTCAAATATCCAGTCTGGTAAAAAAGCGGAATCGGATTCGGATTGTCATTTCGGTAATCTCTTAAATCCTGCTCTGTCGCTTCAACTCCGTTTGTAAAATCCATATAGTTGCGGCTGCTTTCTTTTAGTTTTTGGATTAAAAACGTCGGCGTTCCTGTTGAAAACCAGTATGATTTTATTTCTTTTGAGTAAAAAGCATTTATCAGACTGAACGGATTGTAAACGCCTTTTGCGTTTTCGTGAAAATGATAACCGTCATACATTTTTTCAAGATTTTCTATGCATTCATCTTTTGAAAAGTTGTTTTTATGCGCAAGATTTTCAATTTCCGGGTCAAAGGTCTTCAGCATTTCTTCTTCTGTGATTCCGCAGATTGCCGAAAAATCTTCTGTAAGCGAAATGTCATTCAAATGGTTCAAGTCGCTGAAAATCGAAACTTTGCTGAACCTTGTAACGCCGGTTATAAAAACGAACTTTAAATATTCGTCGGAGCTTTTAAGGTTTCCGAAAAATCCTTTGAACAGATTGCGGTTCGCTTCCTGAATTTCGTTGTCGCTTTCCAAAAGGCTTTTGTCGTATTCGTCAACAAGAACAACAGCGCCAAGCCCGGTTTTGTCGTGCGCGTTTTTTATAAGTGAAGCAAAGCGGAGCGTCACATTGCCGCCGTCAGATTCATTTTTCCCGTAAATCTCTTCATAAGCCGAAAGATTTGAGTCAAGCTTTTTTTCAAGAGAATCAGGCTTTGAATAATCCATTCCATTGAAATCAAAATAAAGAACCGGATATTTTTTCCAAGCGCCAGGATTGTCTTTTTCAAGTTCAACAATCTTAAGTCCACCAAACAAATTTTTTTTGCCTTCAAAAAACGCTTTTAATGTTGAAAGAAACAAACTTTTTCCGAATCGGCGAGGGCGGCTTAAAAAATAAACTTTTCCTGTTTCGACAAGCTGATAAATAAATTCAGTTTTATCAACGTAAAGATAATCGTTCTTTCGTAGATTTTCAAAACTCTGAATGCCAATTGGCAGTTTGCGGAACTTCTGCATGAGAAAATTATAACACTTGCAGGTAAAAAATTGAATACAGCTGAAAAGTATAATCTGGCGATGTTTTTGTAACTACGAGTTTGTTTTGTTCTAACTGAAATACTTTAGAAGCGATTTCAGTTCCTCATCGTCTTGTATTTTATCGTCTTTTCTGCGAAGTCCCGCGGTTTTGTATAGACAAAAATGTGCAATACACTTTGCGGAAAGTTTGCATTATTCGGAATGGGCTTGTATAATAAGAATGTTGTAAAAACGCAAATCGCTTGACAAGGAACTTCGGAGAAACATAATGCTCAAGAACTCAAGAACTCAAGAACTCAAGAACTCAAGAACTCAAGA
>CAZSHF010000068.1:0-14193 GCA_964606655.1 uncultured Treponema sp. | reverse complement strand
AACTCGCATACAACTTACACAATCGAAGATATGCACAAGGCGTTCAATGCGGGGGCGCTGAACGCTGACAGCAAAGGAAGTGAAAAGATGGAATCTCAGGAAGAACAGAACGAAAACGTCAGTGAACCGGCCGAAGATTTTAACAGTTCTGAAACACAGAAAAGTTCGGAAGAAAACAGCCGGACAAAAAGCGATGCAGTTTCCAGGAAAAAGATTCACAAGGCAAAGACAACAAGCCTCGCCGCCCAGATTATCGCGGCTGTATGGGTCGCTGTATGGTGCGGCCTGAAGTTTTACAGGCAGGACGGAGAAACGACAGACATAATATTCTCAGGCTTCGCGATTGCCGCGTGTTTCAGTCCTGTCTATTTTTCAATGGTGCTGGACAAAATAAAGAACATAAAATTCGGAGAATAGGAGGCCCTGTATGGTACAGACAATAGCGGCTCTTGTGGCAGTGGTTGCGGTGGTGGCTACGGCTGTGGTCATAGCCATGCGGCTGCAGAAAGAATACCTTTGCGAAGAGTTCGAGGAGAAGGAGAAATCGCTGAAAGACGATTTCAATAAAAAATGCGAAAAGACAAGCGAGGTGATTACAAATGCTGTTAAAGAAAAAAGCAAAATCCGCTCTGGCGACAGTAGCCTTGATTTCAGCAGTTCTCTTGACATCTTGCAGAAGCACTCCGAAACAGGAAACAGACGGAACAAAAGCTGTCCAGATAAAGACCGCGTTTCCAAGCCCTTATGACGAGAACGGAAACGCTGTTGTAACGCTTGAGGGAGAAAAAGTCAGCATGCCCTTGTGGTACTGGCTTAAAATCGCCGACTATGTTATAGACACCGAAGCTAACAAGGAACTGTTGGACGATTAGGAAAAATTCTTTATTTCTTCTCTGCTAAAATAAAAATCATATACAGAAAAACATCTCTTTTTTCGTGTTAGCAAATATGATAGCAAATACAGGAATAAGCGTCAAAATACTTGATAATCATTGATAATCAGATTGACAAAATGATTATCAATGATATTATGTTCTATAAAATAATAATATGCACTGTGCTAATATGTTTTTACATTTTCAAAATTAGTAATTCTAATTCCAGTCCAGTCTTTTAATACGGTCTTCTGAAGCAGCTGTAGACCGCAAAAACCACCGCTAAAAACGCAAGGCTTGTCACAATATAAACCCAGACGGGAAGAGAAGTTTCGCTGGTTTTCCGTGCGGAGGAAAAGCTGTTTTTCCTCCTGAATCCTCTGAATATTCCTGATGTTTCCTTGGGAGCGGATTTTTTTTCTGAAGAAGCCAAAGTTTTTCCGCCGTAATGATTTCCGCCGACAGCGTAACCGCATTTAGGGCAGCCGTTCAGAAATTCCTCGTGGCTTCCTGTCGCGCCGCATTTAGGGCATCTTACAGATATGAAAAATTTTCCGCAGGTCTTGCAGACTTTCGCGTTCTCAGGAACTTCCGAGCCGCAGTTTTCGCAGAAGAATTTCGCTTTTCTGGACGTTTCTTTATTCTTCATAGAATTCCTGTATTCTTCGGAGAAGAGAGCCTAAAAGCTTTTTGCACTGGATTTCATTTTTCGGAATACTTTCCCCACAGCCTTCAGAAACATAAAAAAGATTGTCCACAGTGCGGATCGAATAATCGTTTTCCTCAAGGCCGAAAAGGCTGTCCACAGAGTACAGGCTGTATTCGTTCTGGATATCTTCCTCGCTGATTTCATGACTTTCCGCTCCGTTCACGGAAAAAGGAATCCCGATGTTATGCGCCTTGAAAACTGAGTCCACAGTCGGAACTTCAATATCCTCTTCAGAATAATCATTCTGTCTGTCATGGACAGTCTTTTCTTCCTGAAAAAACGGCTCGATATTATCCAGAAGATTGTCTACCGACATGAGAAAATCCTCTCCTGAAAAAATGCTGTCGACTGTCGGAAGAAAATAATCATCTTCAGAACAAGGCTCTTCCGGAATGCTTCCGAAAAGGCTTTTCAGCTTTTCTTTTATCTTCTCCTTGTCAGCGGAGACTATAGTCCCGAACACATCAAGCGCGCGTAAAGTTTTCATCTCGTCTTCAGAAAAACCTTTTTCCGAGCAAAGAACGATTTTCAGAGGCTTTTTAAAAACCGCGCTTTTTGTGTAGGCGCAGAGAATTTTCCAGTGACGGGGAAAATCATCCGCGTCAATCATGATGAAATCCGGCGAAATCTCTTCGATATTGTCAAGAGCCTTTAAAAACCAGCGGTAACGGATTGTTTCAATTCCTGATTCTGTCAATGCGGAGAAAAGCAGGGAAGAGCGGTTTTCATTTTCAGATATTAAAAGGGATCTCATTATTCTGTTCCTAAGTTTGTTACTGTGTAGTCGTAAATCTGCCAGATTCCCTCTCTCTGCCGGAGCTTGTACACATAAGATTTCTTCTCGTGATAGTTCGGGTACTTGAACCATTCTGTGACAGTGACAGTCCCTTCTGTCTGAGTGTAGACTGTCCTTTCAATTTCGAATCTTTCAGGAACCGCGACAATGTCTCCGTCGATTCTTGACTGCATAAGGTCCGCCCTGTAAGAGGATAGCATCCTTGCCCTTTCATCCGCGGAGGAGTTCGCGTATCTTCTTTTCTGTGTGCTTGACCTTTGGAGCATGGACTCGACATCAAGATAAAGAAAATACTGGTCCCAAAGGGATTTCTGCCGCGCGATTATCGTCTGCTCGACAACCTTGTCAGGCGCGATTTCCTCAGGCTTTAAAATCTCCGCTGTGGATTGTCTTACAGGAAGAATTCCTGAAGAGGCCGAAAGCGGAGAAGGACGGACTTCCATTGTAAGACGGTTTGATGAAAGCGAAATGTATTTTGACTTGTAAAGCTCAGGATAAAATTTCAGCTCGACATAATAGACTGAAGGCTCGTCGATTTCTATGTATTCTTTAAGGTTTTCGACAAACGAATACTCCTCGCCTGTCTCGAGCGCGATTTCCCTGAAATAGACAGTCTGGTTTGTTGTCCTTTTCCTGACAAGCTGTTCAGTTTCGGAAAGCTTTGTGTTTTTGACTGTGTACGCGTCAAAGTCAAGGCTGAACATCCTGTCGTCGGCGAGCTTGAACCTTAAAGTCTCCTGAGAATTGTTCCTGATTGAAATATGAACGAAAACAGGATTTGAATCCGCATCTCCCGGATAATACATTGTCCTGTCAAAATATTTTATGGAAACGGAAGCGCCTGAATAGCTTTTCTCCTGATTCCCAGGAACTGAATTTCCTGAAACGGCGGAGTTTTGTGAAGTCTGCGCGAAAAGCGAAATCTCGCCAAACAGAAGAAAAGTCGATATAATGGTCAGGATTTTTTGTTTCAATTTATTACTCCAGTTAATATTGAACTATTTCAATTATCGGTTTTTTTTATGAATACATTATCAACAAATTCTCTCTGCGAAAGCCTAGGCGGTTTCAGCGGTTTTAAAGACGCGGTTTCAGCCATTTCAGACATGAATGAAAAGCAGACTGTGAACATCACAGGACTGAAAGGAAGCCTTCACAGTTATTTTATACGGGAATATCTTAAAAATCTATACGCGAAAAGAATCCAGGCTCTTTCATACAGGACTTCAGGAATCGCTTCAAAAGCGATAGATTCAAAGGATTCTGAATTTGAGGAAAAACTTCTTGTCGTGGTCCCGACTGAACGGGACGGAGAAAGCCTAAAAGCCGACCTTGAGACTGTTTTTCCAGAAGCGGAGACAAATCTTCTTCTGAACTGGGGAACTTTAGCCTACCGCCCTGCCTCGGTCAATTCCCTAGTGTTCGGAAAACGCGCCGGAGTCTTTTCTAAGATGGCTTTGAAAAGGCATGGCGCAAAAGCGTTTGAATTTCATCCTGAGATTTTCATTGTTCCTCTCAAGGCTTTTCTTTCTCCGTCTCCGTCTCCTGAATATGTAAGAAGCCTTTCGTTTTCTCTTGAAAAAGGAGAAGCGATAGACACTATTTCAGTCTCCGAAAAACTTTCTTCGCTCGGCTACAGCCGCGTTCCTAAAGTCACTGTCAGGGGCGAGTTCAGCCTGCGCGGAGAAGTGCTTGACATTTTCCTTCCTGACGAAAGCCTTCCTGTCCGTGTTGTTTTTGATTTTGACAGAATCGAGAACATAAAGACATTCGACGCTGAAAGCCAGAACACAGTCTCTTCTGCGGATTCTGTGCTGGTTTATCCGATGAAAGAAGTCATCTGGAACGGAAATCTGGTTTCTGTCCTGGAGAAAAAACTTGAGGATTCAAACGGCGGAAAAAGCTCCGCGTTGCAAGCCGGTTCTGTTTCCTGCGATGAGGATTTTTCATTGAAGCCTGATTCATGTTCCGGAGATGATTTTTTTTCAGGAGACGGGGATTTTTCAAACGGCGCAGATTATTCAGAAATCAACGGCAAATCTCCGCATCTTGATTTCACGGACGAAGCCAAGTCTTTCAGGGACAAGATGATTGAAAACCTTGAAAGAAGCGGCAGAAGCGAAGGCGAGGAGCTTTTTTATCCTCTGCTCTGGAACAAGGATTTCAGCATCCTTGATTTTTTTCCGCCCGCTCTTCCTGTTTTTCTTTTTGATTCAAGCCGCATTGAAAATTCCAGGGAAAGCATCGGGCGCGAATATTCAGGAATGTACAGAAAAGCCCGGCTTGAACTTCCTGTTCTTCCGCCTGAGGAAATTTTGTTCGGCATGGATTTTATTTTCGGAAAAATAAAAAGATGTGTGAAATTCCGCACAATCCTTTCGGATGACATAAAAAATCCGCTTGAAACATCTCTGGAAATTCCATGCGACGCTTCGCAGAGTTATTTCGGGAATTTCAATCTTTTAAAGGACGAGCTGAAAAGCCTTCTTGGCCAGGGCTGGAGCGTGTATGTTTTCGCGGACAACAAAAACCAGGCTTTGAGGATTTCAGAGATTCTCAAGGATTTTGTGAATCCGGCAGACGAGGATAAAAACCTAAAGCCTCTGGTTATAATCGGGCAGGCGATTTCTGAAGGATTTTCTGTTCCTGAACTGAAAATCAAAGTGATCCAGGAAAACGAGATTTTCGGACGGAAAAAATACATCCCGAAAACATCGCGCAGGGCAAAAAGCGAGGCGATAGACACATTCGTCGAGTTAAATCCCGGCGATTTTGTTGTCCATGTGAATTACGGAATCGGAGTTTTCCTTGGAATAGACAGGGTTCACGCGCTTGGAAACGAAAGGGATTACATAAAGCTTGAATACGCGGACGAAGAGTTTCTTTTTGTTCCGATTGAACAGGTGAATCTTGTCCAGAGATACATCGGAAACGAAGGAGAGACGCCTCATATCGACAGGATAGGAAGCAAATCCTGGGAGAACAGGAAAAACAAGGTCAAGAAAGCCGTAGAGGATCTTGCGCAGAAACTTATTGATTTGTATTCAAGGCGGAAAGCGACAAGAGGTTTTCCTTTCCCGAAGGACACGGAATGGCAGACAGCATTCGAGGCTTCTTTTCCTTACGAGGACACGCCTGACCAGATTTCTGTCACCGAAGAGATTAAACGCGACATGGAGAATCCAGTTCCTATGGACAGGCTTATATGCGGCGATGTCGGCTACGGAAAAACGGAAATAGCGATGCGCGCGGCGTTCAAGGCTGTGATGGGCGGAAAACAGGTCGCGTTCCTTGCGCCGACCACGATTCTTGCAGAGCAGCATTACGAGACCTGCCTCGAGCGGTTCAGGAACTTTCCTGTGAAAATCGCGCATCTTTCGCGTTTTGTGAACGCTTCCGGGCAGAAAAAAATCCTGAAATCTCTTTCTGAAGGCCAGATTGATATTCTGATAGGAACGCACAGGATCATCCAGAAAGACGTTGTGTTCAAAAACCTGGGCCTTATGATTGTGGACGAGGAGCAGAGATTCGGCGTGAAAGACAAGGAAAAGCTTAAAGTGCTTAGGAACAATATAGACTGCCTCGCGATGTCCGCGACTCCGATTCCGAGAACTCTGCACATGAGCCTTCTGAAAATCCGAGACATGAGCCTTCTTGCAACTCCGCCGCAGTCAAGAAAACCCATTGAAACAGTGATAGATGCCTACAGCGATGAAAGGGTTTTAAAAGCAATCCGAAATGAAGTCGAGCGGGGCGGACAGGTTTTTTATCTTCACAACAGGGTTGAAAGCCTTTATGAAACCAGACTGAAACTTGAGCGGCTTCTTCCTGAAATGATGATAGATGTCGCGCACGGACAGATGACAAGCGAGCAGCTGGACGACATTTTCAGGCGGTTCAAGATGGGCGGCTTTCATGTCCTTGTCGCCACAACGATAATTGAAAACGGAATTGATATTCCGAATGTGAACACAATCATAATCGACCGCGCGGATATGTACGGAGTTTCCCAGCTTTACCAGCTTAGAGGACGGGTAGGCAGAAGCGACAGAAAAGCCTACGCGTATCTTCTTTATCCGGGAAACAGATCCTTAAGCGAAGTCGCGATGAAACGCCTTCAGGTCATAAGCGATTTCACGGAGCTCGGCTCAGGATTCAAAATCGCGATGAAAGACATGGAGATCCGCGGCGCAGGAAATCTTCTTGGCCGCGACCAGTCGGGAAATGTCTATTCAGTCGGATTTGATATGTATGTCAGGCTTCTGAACGAGGCGGTGAACCGTCTTATGTCTTCGGAAAATTATCAGGCGGAAGAGGAAGTCCTTCTTGAGCTTGAATACACAGGATTCATTCCCGAGACTTATATAAAAAATCCTCAGATAAAGATGGAAATCTACAAGAAAATCGCATCTGTCGTGAAAAGCGAGGATCTGGATTCTGTCTACCTTGAGCTGAACGACAGGTTCGGTCCGATTCCAGAAGAGGTTTTAAGCCTTCTTTCACTTGCCCAGATCCGCATTCTCTGCAAGAAACTTCACGTGAGCAAGATAAAAGAGCTTCACGGAAAGGCGAGCGTTGAGTTCAGCCGTGTCTCCGACATAAATGTCGACAAAGTTGTTCGCCTTCTTTCAGAATCGAGCGGAACTGTCCAGCTGGACGCGAAAAAGCCGAACATACTTTATCTGAACACAGGAAAAATCGACTTGAAGACAAAGTCGGAATTCATAAAAGAGAAACTTGAAAAAATAGTCTGATATGTTTCATAAAACACAAAGAATTTGAAAAATGGAGTGAAAGAAAATGGAAATTCAGGAAATAAAAAAACAGACAGAAGCGGTTCTTGTTCAGTTCCTTGAAGAGCATCCGATGAAGAAAGGCTCGGTTTTTGTCATAGGCTGCTCGTCGAGTGAAATCGAAGGCGGAAAAATCGGAAAGAATTCAAGCGTAGAGGCAGGAAAGGCTGTCTTTGAGACGGCGCACTCGGTTCTGAAAGAGAGAGGCGTTTTTCTTGCCTGCCAGTGCTGCGAGCATCTGAACAGGGCTTTGGTCGTGGAAGAGACCTGCGCGGAAAAATTCAGCCTTGAAAAAGTGAACGCTGTTCCATGGATTTGCGGCGGAGGCTCGTTTGCGACTGCGGCTTTTTACGGATTTGAGAATCCTTGCCTTGTTGAGCATATAAAAGCGGACGCAGGGCTTGACATCGGAGACACTCTTATCGGGATGCATCTTAAAGATGTCGCGGTCCCTTTTCATGTGAGAAAAAAAATCGGTTCTGCCCACGTTGTGATGGCTTACACAAGAGCAAAATATATCGGCGGAGAGCGGGCAAGATATGAAAGAAGCTGAAAATAAGCATGAAGGAATTTTCTGTCTACCAAACTTCAGGATCCAAATTCCTGCGGATTTTTTTCATAAATCCTAATTGAGAAAATTCATGTTTGACTTGAGAACAAGAAAACTGTATTTGTTTAAAAAAAGGCAAAAGAGCAAGGATTTTCCTTTGCTCTTTTGTAAAAATATCTTCAGATCAGGAGCATTTATGAAAACTTTAAAGACATTTGTTTTGCCGCTTTTACTGATTGCGGCGGTTCCGCTTCTTCAAGGCTGCGGAAAAAAATCAGAGCTGAAAGCGGAGCTTGTCCATGAATCTGTCTACACGACAGAAGATTCCATGTTCACGGCAAGGTTTTATTCTCTTTCGGACAGAAGCCTTTATTTTGTGAAAGTCCAGTTCAATGATGAGGAAATGACTCTTTCCCGCGCGCTTTCCGCTTCGGGAGAAAGATATGTCGATGAGACCGGAAAAATCGAATTCCTTGTGAAAGAGAACGAGGCTCAGCTTCTGGTTTTATCTTCGGAATCAGGACATTTTGAAACAGAGCTGAAGGGAACTTCAGAATAATCAAAAAGGCTTGAACAAAAGCCGCTTTTCATAATGTACGTTCTGTCTACCAAAAAGCGGCTTTTTGCATTTCTTTCAAATTTTATAAAAAACCTTTTTTCCAAGATACGGATTGAAAAATTCAAGTCCTGTCGCAAAGAACTTCATATTTTCATTTTCACAAGGGAAGCCAAAATCGCTTTGTTTTTCCCGGGTGAAATCTTCTTCAAACCTTTTTTCCAGAGATTCTTTTTCCCGTTCATCCGGATTGTAGATTCTGTCGTTCTTGACAGGAAAACCTATCCATGAAAGATGAGAGCGAACCTGATGCCTGTAGCCTTGAGAGATTCTGCATTCAACGGAAACAGTTTTTCCCTCGGCTGATTTCACATAAACATCTGTGCTGTAAAGTTTTTTCCCGCTTTTTTTCAAGGCGGCTTTCCCGGAATTCTCTGTCACAGGGCGGACTTCTTTAAATCCTTTTCCGTAGTTTCTGAAAAAAGAGCTTACCCTGAGAACGCAAGGATTTTTGTTTCCGAAAGATTTCTCTTCCCTGAAACTGAAAAAATCGCTTGAAATATCCTGAAAAGGAAATCCTCCGAGCTTCTCCGCGCAGCCAAAATCCATGTCGCAGAAAGCCTTGTATGTCTTTATAAAACGGTCTTTCTTCTGCTCGTTCCGCATAAAATCATAGAATTCCTGTTCCGAAGCAATCAGAAGAAGCCCTGAAGTTTCCGTGTCTAGCCTGTGGAGAAGTCCGTGCTCGACGCTTTTTTTTCCTGAAACATTCAGGCATTCAGGAAAAATCTCCGCGGCTTTTGAGAACGCGCTGAATGTGTCGTCTTCAGCCAAGGGCGCGGAAGGAAGCCCTGAAATCTTTTTCAGGACAATATAAGGCTCGTTTTTTTCAGGCGCATGGATTATCTCAATTTCACGCATTTTTTACCTTATTCACTTCAGGAAGAATCTCTCTGGGATATTTTTCCCTTAGAGCCTCAATCACTTTGTAAAACCTTTCAGGAACAGAAGCCTTGAACCTCCGGTATTTTTCAGAGCCAGGAAGCTTCAGGATAATCTGCCTTGAATGAAGCATAAGCGTCGCGTCGGGAAAAATCTCGTCTTTTTTTGCATAAAGGATGTCTCCCAGGACCGGGCAGCCGATATAACGCATATGGACGCGGATCTGGTGTGTTCTTCCGGTCTTTATCCTGACGCGAATAAGTGAATAAGGCCCATAGCAGCAGATGCAGTGGTAGATTGTCCTTGCGGATTTTCCTTCTTCTGAATCGGGAGAAGCCTTGAATTTCTTCCGGTTTTTGCTGTCTCGGAAAATCTGTGTCCTGATGTCTCCGCTTGATGCAGGCGGACGGCCTTTCACAATACATATATATTCTTTCTGGAGAAGCCTTTCCTTGAACTGGTGAGAAAGATATGTCTCCGCTTCCCTGGTCTTTGCCGTGACAATAACGCCGGAAGTGTCTTTGTCAAGGCGGTGCACAATTCCCGGCCTGTGGCGTCTTGAAATCTCGTCCGCTCTTCCCTCTTTCAGCTGCTTCACAGAGCCTCTTTTCCAGTGGTGCAGAAGAGCGTTCACCAGAGTTCCGCTCCAGTTTCCTGCCGCAGGATGAGTGACCATTCCCTGTTTTTTGTTCACGACTGCGACATTCTCATCCTCGTAAATTATGCTGAGCGGAATGTTCTCAGGCTCGATGTCTTCAGGAATATTTTCTTCCCAGAAAATCTCAAGCAAATCAGATGCCTTCATTCTGAAGGAAAGCTTTGAGTTTTTTCCGTTCACGAGAATTTCCTGCGCGCTCGACTTAAGCTTTGAGCGGTTCATTCCGTCCGGAAGATTCGAGACAAAGACATCAAGCCGTTCGTCTTTTTTATAATCTTCAGGGACTTTGATTTTTAATACCGGCATCAGAAATCTCCGGAAGAGCCGCCAGCAAAATTTTCTGCAGGAAGATTTTCAAAGGATTCCGAACCGGGGTTTTCAAAAGATTCAGGAGGCGGAATCCGTGTCGCTTCAGGGTCGTTCACGACCGACTCGATGTTTATGTTCCGTTTTTTCCTTGATGCGCTTGTCGTGTTCGCGGTTTTCAGGAAATGGACAAGAAAATCCGAGATTCCGATCGCGGCGCATATTCCAAGCGAAGTAAGAAGAATTCCTATGGTCTGGTCGTTTGTGTATTTTGAGACAGTAGAGTCGCTTGCGGCGAAAGGGCTTAGGCTTGAGTCAAAACCGTTCAAAGCCCAGAAGCCCAAAGTCACGTTCAGAGTGACAAAAGGCATCGCGCCTAAAGTTATGATTTCCGCGCGGCGAAGATCCTTGAGCCAAGGAGCAAACTCGTCGTCAGAATAAGGGACAGGAGACGCCGAAGAGTCTGCGGCAAAAACATTCGCGCTGCAGACAAAAAAAGAAAAAATCAGAACTGACGATATGATTTTCTTTCTCATTTTCTCAGGACAATTCCTTCTTTTCAGGATAATTTCTTTCTCCGAAGACCGAAGTTCCGATTCTCACAAGAGTCGAGCCCTCCTCGATTGCGATCCGAAAATCCCCTGACATTCCCATTGAAAGCTCGTCAAGCGGAAAATCAGGAAATTCATTTCTCATGTCCTCAGATATTTTCCTGAGGCCTGAAAAGGATTTTCTTACAAGATTCCCGTCTTCCGAGAATGGCGCCATGGTCATGAATCCGCGCGGCAAAATGTGAGGAAATTTCCCTTCTTTGAACATTGAAAGGGATTTCCTCAGCTCGTTCAGGTCGGTGTAGCCAGACTTTGACTCTTCGCCTGTGCGGATTTCAAAAAGAACTGAGATTTTTTTTTCAAGCTTAGAGCATTGCTTTTCAATCTCCAAGAGAAGCGGAATTCTGTCTACAGATTCTATGCATTCGGCGATTTGGCAAGCCTTTTTCACTTTGTTTGTCTGCAAAGCTCCGATTATATGAAGCTTTGCTTCAGGAAATGTTTTTCTGACTTCACTGAATTTTTCCGCAGCTTCCTGGACCCTGTTTTCACCAAAAAGAATCTGCCCTGCCCTTGCCGCCTGAATTATCTCATCGTAAGGATGGAATTTGCTTACAGCAAGAAGCTTCACGCATCCTTCCTTTCTTCCGGCTTTTTTTTCAGAATCTCTTATCTGGGAAAGCACATTCTGAAGATTTCTTTTCACATCTTCGCTCATGGTTTCAGTATATCACCATTGAGAACGTCAGACAATCGGAGCATTTTTTCAAGCGGCAGCGCTTCCGCCCTGACATTCGCATCGATTTCCGCTTTTTCAAGGAAACATTCCGCTTTTTTCTGGTCGGAAAGAAAAATCGCAAGGTTGTTCCTGACATTTTTTCTTCTTGACGAGAAAAGCGCGCGTTCAAGCCTTGCAAAAAGCTTCGGATTTTCACACAGAGGAAAGTCTTCTTTTTTTGTCATCATGAACGCCCTGCTCTGCACGTTCGGCTTAGGCCAGAAATTTCCGCCCGCAAGGTCGGCGACTGTGGAAATATCATAAGCCCACTGGCAAAGCACAGAAAACGAGGAATAGTTTCCGCTTCCGCATTTCGCGACCGCCCGCTCCGCGACTTCCTTCTGGACTGTGAAAACCGCCTTCTCAAACCTGACGTTTTCTTCAATCGTGTCCGCAATCAAAGTCGCCGCGATATTGTACGGAAGGTTTCCGAAAAAACGCTCCGGCGTTCCGTTTTCTGAAATCTCTTTTTTCCAGGTTTTAAGGACATCGCCTTCAACGATTTTTAGTTTTCCGTCATTTATATAATCCTGAAAAAAATCTTTCAGAAGGACTGAAAAACCTTTGTCGATTTCAAATGCAGTGACTTTTGCGCCGCGGGAAAGGATTTCCTCTGTCATAGAACCTAGCCCGGGGCCTACTTCCCAGACATTCAAGCCTTCGCAAAGGTCCAAAGAATCGGCAATCTTTTTTCTCGCGTTTTCGTTCACCAGAAAGTTCTGCCCGAATTTTTTCTGCATCGCAAGATTCCTGCTTTCAAGGAAATTTTTTATCTCTTTGGGAGAATTGTAGTCAGGATGCGCAAGTTTCATTTATGCTCCGGATAAAAGTCGTTTAAAAATCTTTTCCGCCTTTCAGATTCTGAGCGGAGGAAAGACTGAAAAAATCATGACAGTCTTTTCTGTGACATTATATAAAAAATCCATGAAAATAGCACCTGCGGACGCAAGAAACGGAAAAGCAAGGCTCAGGATAAAGACCAGAAGCCCTGAATAAATGAAAAAAGTCACAAGCGGAGAAGCGAAAACTGTCGCGATGATTCCTGCAGGAGAAAACACGCCGAAAATTTTAAGGCTTAAAGGCGCGGTCAAAATCTGCGCTCCCGAGCTTGAGGCGAGAGACAATGCGAAACGCGAAGGAAAAAAACGCGCGAATACAAGTCCGAAAAAATCAGAGAAAAGAAGGATTCCTGCAAGCGCGCCGTAGGAAAGCATGAAAGCGGCGGAAAGCAGATCCTGGGTAAAGAACGAAGCCTGAATCAGAAACGAAAAGCACAGGATATTCATAAGGCTCACATTTTTGATTCTCAAAAGAGAGCATGACATCAAAAGGATTCTGCATAGAAACGCCCTGAGCAAAGAAGGTGAAAATCCTGCGAACCACACAAAAACTGAAATCACAGCGAAATCCAGCAGAAATCCCGCCTTCTCTGAAAAACGTCTTCTTGAAATCCTTGAAGAAATCCCTGAAAAAAGCGAAAGATGCATTCCTGAAAGCGCAAGAATATGGGAAAGCCCCGCGTTCCTGAAAGCGTCCTGCAAACCCAAGTCAGTGTATTCGCGTATTCCTGAAACCAAGGCCAGAAAAAGCCCTCCGGCATCTTTCCAGAAAAACATCATTCTTCTGAAATGCAGCCTTGAAAAAGACCTGATTTTCACAAGAAACGAGAGCAAAGTCTTTTCTGTCTCTTGTTCCGCCGCCTCTTCCGCAAAAAAGATTCCGCCTTTGAATGAGCCTTCAAGCAAAAGAGAAACGCCTTTTTCGCAGAGAACAGCTTTTTCTTTTGAAAGGGAATAAAGCTTTCCCGGAAAGCAAGACTCTGCCAATTCCTCTTTTACGATTATCCTGACTTTTCCTTTCGCTGAATATTCTCCGCCCGACTTGTCTTCCGCATGCAAGGGCGAAAAATCCATCGAATAGAATCCTTTTTCTGTGTTCTTCACAGGATTGGATGATATTTTCCCTTCAAGCAGCGATATTTTTTCTTTCGGGCAAAGGCAGAAGAAAGGATTTTTCTCTTCTGCGGGAAAAATATCAGCGTAAACCAGAAACGCGACTATGGCAGACGCAAGAAACAAAGGGCTTTTCAAACTCCTAAGACATTCTTTCACCATTTCAGACTCGCAAGCGCGTCGCGGGCCTTGCTGATGATATTGTCCGGATATGAGTAGTAAGTGACTGCAAGAAGAGTGTCAAAAGCGTTTTTATCACCGATAGCCCCGAGCGCGGAAATTAATGCGAGAACAACTTTGTCTTCAGGCTTTTTCACTTCCGGATCAGAAATCGAGCGTTCCATCAGGGAATTGCATTCTGAAAGATAAGAGCAGAAAGCCTCGACTGAACCCATCGGGTCGACTTCAGAAAGGTTTTCGATTGTCCAGACCAAATCGCTTTCCGGAAAAAATCCTTCCTCGTATTCTTTCTTTGCAGTCCTGTAGAATCTCATCGCGGCGGCGCTTGAACGCGTCCATTTCAAGTCCACAAGAACCTTGAACGCCTCGAACTGAATCCCGGCAATGCCAGAGCCTTTTGACAGGCTGTTCTCATATATATATATAGCGCGGGACAGCACATTTTCTGCAATCTCAGCAGTGATTTTGCTTGAAAATTTTTCATTTTTCAGGGCAAGCGATAAAATCTGCCGGCAGTCCTTTTCAGTTCCGCTCTGGACAATTGAAA
>CAZSHF010000067.1:0-14260 GCA_964606655.1 uncultured Treponema sp. | reverse complement strand
ATCAAAAGGCTCTGCCTCGGAAAGCTGTACAGTCCGTTTGCTTATCGACTGAAGAACTGAAAGGTTCACGACAGAAACCGCTCCGAAAACAACAAAAGCAAAAATCCATCTCCGCTGGTTTCTGCATTTCGCCCGGATTTTTCTATGCTCGGCAGGATTTGAATAAGGCTCGCTGTTGTTCAGGCTTCTGTAAAGAAGAACCAGAGCGAGCGCGAAAGTCACCGCAATCAGAATGAAAAAAAGTTCGCTTTCGTGGTTCAGAAAAAATCTGTTCAGGTTGCGGATTTCACGCGGAAGTTTTATCCAGCGGCGAATCAGCATCTGGCTTATGATGAACGGAAAAACCACAAGAAAATTCATCGCGTAAACAATGCAAGCGTAAACCCGAACGAAAACCGCAGGAAGATTCACAAGGATTTTGTAGACGCACAGCACGACAAGAAAAACAAGAACCGCTCCGAAACAGAATCCAATCAGCTTGAACAGAAAATCTGTGCTGAAAACGCTCTGCCCTTTTATCAGAAAATGAAAAGGATAAAGCAAATCTGACGGAAGATAATAAGTCAAAAGGCAGGCGGAAAAAAACGCGCCTGTAATATTCAAAATTATTGAAGCGAGTTTGGGATTCTTTTTTGACAAAATCCCGAAACTGAAAACAAGATAAACCAGTCCGGCGAAAAGCATTATTCCGCCGACGTAAAGATTGAAAATCAGAATTTTTCTGTCGCGGACAAGATAAAAATGTCTTATGACTGCGATTGCAACCGCGCCGGCAAGTCCTGCAATGCTTCCTGACAGAACGGCTTTTTTCTGAGCCCGCACATTAAAAAGCGCCGTAAACGCAAGAATCATGGCGAACACAATTCCCGGAATCGCCAAATCCCTGACAACCCAAACAAAATATCTTAGCATAATTTTTTTATGAAACTGCCTGAACTACCAAAAATTAAATCCCCGAATTTTGACTTTCGGGATAAACTGTAAAATCAAAAAACACGCATTGAAAATCCGAAAACTCTCAGCGCGTGTTTTTGCAAAGCGAAAATATGTCAGGCGATGAAAACCTTTGCCTGAATCAAGTCCGAATCATATTCAAATCATGTCCGGAGCATTAGTTTCCACAGCCTGCATCAAAAAGCTACCAAGCCGGGCCGTTCCATTCCCAATCTGGCCAAGTAACATCCAAAGTTCTTGTTGTCCAGTATTTTGCGAATGTTCCAGTCACGCCAGTCGCGCTGTCTGTGTGAAGAAGATAGCTTTCTTCTTCTGGACTGTGGATTCTGAATGTGACTGAATATGAACCTGTCGGAATCGCCTTGATGTTCGCTCCGTAGTGAGGACCGTCAGAAGCGTTCATGTTCATAAATGTTCCTGAATCTGCGATTGAACCGTCAGCGTTTGAGCGGATTTCGTAATCGACTTTAAGATACGGAACAAAGTCACCGACACCGTAGCCAAGGTCATTTTCGCCGGCAGAAATATCTGCTTCGATATGGAAAGCGTAGTCAGCGGCATTGTAAACCGCGCCGTTTCCTGCCATATCAACCGGCTGGAAATAAACACCCGCTACATTAAGAAATCCGATTTCCTGCTCATCACCGATGTCAAACTCTTCAAAACCAGTTTCTTCCACTGCGGCATCGTTTGAAGAAGCTGCTGCGGCGGCTGTCGTGTTAGTTTGTTTAGAACATCCTACAAAAGCAAATGCCATTGCAGCACCTGCAAGAACAACTAAAGACATTGTCTTTTTCATAAAAAACTCCTTTTGTTTTTTTTGAAAAACAGTTTTATAAAAATCTCCAATCGCTCTAACCGATAGAGAAATTTCCTAATTCAATACAGGAAGTTTGTTTCCGTCTTTCATCTTTTTTGAAAGAATCAGAACAAAATCCACAACCACCGAAACCACGCTGTACGCGACCGCAAGAATTCCGAAAACCGTAAAGAACATCGCAAACACAGGATGATCAAGTTTTGCGCTCTGTCCCATATAGACAAAATACGCTCCGAAAACAGTGCATGAATACTGCATAACAGCCTTTCCGACATTTCCTAAATAGAAGTTTCCGACTCCGAAATATCCAAAGACAATCTGAAGAACCGCGGAAAGAACCCGCTTTTTTGGAGAAACAGAAACCGGCGCGTCTTTGTTTTCAAAATGTTTTCTCGCGTCCTTATGATTTTTAAGCTGAAGGACAAGGCAAGCCACAACAGGAATAAGGAACAGGAACTGGGCAAGCAATGTTTCGACGCACGGATAAATACCAAGAATCGAAACTGTCGGCCAGCCTTTAAGCTGGTTCACGCTGATAAAGTCGCCTTCGATGAATTCCTGAATTCCGTTTCCGACAAACGCGACGCACATTATGAACATCAGAATAGATGTAGCAAGGAAGAAAGGCTTGAGCGGCATTTTTACGGAAAGCAGCTTTATGAAAAGATAAACTCCGACAAGAAGAACACAGCCTATTCCCAAGCCCCACCAGATCGCGCTGATTGCCGTTCCGCTTTTCGCGCCCAAAACCAGAGCCTGATAGAAAAGCACGATTTCCGCGCCTTCACGGAAAACCGCAAGAAACGCCGTTGAAGCAAGCCCGAACACACTTCCCTTTTCAGAAGATTCGGAAACCTGATTCTGTATATAGCCTTCCCACTGGTGTTCGTCTGACTTTGAAACCATCCAGTTGCTTGTATAAAAAAGAACCGCAGTCGCGAAAATCATCGTGAGCCCTTCGATAAGCTCCTGTTTATCGCCTTGTCCGCCAGCCAGCATATTCAATAAAACTGCCATTATAACAGACGCGCCGACGCCAATCACACAGCCTAGATAAACAGACTTCAGGTGATGCTCCATGTTTTTCTTTCTGAGATAAGCGATTATCGCGGCGACAATCAGAATCGCCTCGAAACCTTCTTTAAGGATTATTGAAAGCGACGCGATGAAATTTATCCAGAACGCGCTCCAGCTTGAATTAGCCTCGTAATAATCCAAATCCGCCGCGACTGCAATCAAAGCCTCGCCAAGCTCATCGAACGACGCGCCGATTCTCTTTCCTGCGATACGGTTTTCCAGAGAAGTCCTAGCGTTCTCGACTTTCTGGTCAATGTAGGCAGCGTCGTCTTTTGCGACTTTCAAGGTCTTGTCGTAAAAACCGACTTCCTTGTCGTTGTAAATTCTGTTGATTATTTCAGCAAGCGCGGCATCGCACTGAGTTTTCTCGCCGCGTTTGTACATTCGGTAGGCGTTTGAAAGATCTTTCGCGTAGCCTTCGGCTATGTTTCCCCAGTAAGGCTTTGGGTCAAGCTTTATTGCGTCTTCGCGGAGCATTTTTTTGATTTCATCGATTTCCGCCTCGACTTCTTTTGCAGGCCTGTTCAGAGTTATCGATTTTTTTATCGCCGCAAACTGCTGTTCAACAACTCCGGCACGGTTTCCGGAAATCTTAGCCTGAACTGTCCTTTCAAAACCGATTTTCTCGTAATACTGGAAGTAAGCGACATTTACTTGTTTTTTTGCGGCATCAGCATCGCCGCGAAGATAAATCCTGTAGGCTTCGTCAAGAACTTCATGCATTTCATCTGTAACTGCATTCCAGCTTTCGTAAGTTGCAGAAAAGGCAGGAAACACATTTCCCGAAAAGAACAGAACGGCAGAAAAAAATAAAACTGCGAGTTTACGCATTTCAAAAATCCTCTTTAATCAAACAGTTAGTTTTGTCTAACCATTTGATTATTAAATTAGCCGAGGCTAACTAAAATGTCAAGACTTCAGAATGCGCTTGCTCACAAAAAACTGTTTATTCGCAAAATATCGCAAAAAATTCAGATTTTATTTCTCAATACCAGCGTATTTAATCGCAGAATCGCCTGCAATCCGTCCGAACACAACAATGTCCGCGACCGCGTTTCCGCCAAGACGGTTCGCGCCGTGGATTCCGCCGGCAACTTCTCCTGCGGCGAACAATCCGGGAACAACCTTTCCGGATTTGTCGATGACTTCCGCATTCGAGTTTATTTTCACTCCGCCCATTGTGTGATGGACCGCAGGCTCAATTTCAACAGCATAATAAGGAGATTTTTCAAGGGAACGAGGCATCTCGTTTCCTTTTCTGCCGAATTCCAAATCGTTTCCGTTCGCCTGATAAATGTTGTAGTCGGAAACTGTCTTTTCAAGAGCCGCCGCCGGAACTCCGATTTTTTCAGCAAGACCCGCAACTGAATCAGATTCCTTTAAAAGCCCTTGCCTTTCGTATTCATCGATTGCCTTTAAAGAGTTCCTGACAGAATTGTCAAAAACAAGAAAGGCGGTCTTTCCTTCCTGCGAAAGAATCGCCTCGCTCATAACATCGCGGGTAGACATTTCGTTCTTGAACCGTTTTCCCTCGCGGTTCACGACAATCGCTCCGTTTCCTCGGACCGCTTCTGTAATCATGATTCCAGAACCTACAACGACAGTAGGATGCGTCTGAATCTGTTCCATTTGAATAAATTCCGCGTCAAAAGGCTTCAAAAGCTCAAGGGCATCGCCTGTCGCGCCTTTATGGTTTGTCGTTTTAAATCCCGCGTAATCAGGACGATAAGAAACAACCATTTCCGAATTCGCTCCGAATCCGCCTGTCGCGACAATAACAGAATCCGCTTTTATCCTGTAAGCTCCGTTTTCCGTTTCAACAAGAACTCCGCTCGCCTCGCCTTCTTCGTTTTTAAGAATTTCAACAGCCTTGTTCCGCGTCCGAATGTCAACTCCGTTGTCCAGAGCCGCTTTGTGAAGAACAGAAACAAGATGAGAGCCGACCGCCGCTCCGCCTTGAGGGCGATGAGTTCTTGAATTCGTTGAGCCGCCCATTTTTCCGACATCGCTCATATCCGCGCCAAGATAAATGAGCCAGTCAATCGCATCAGCAGAATTTTTCACAAGAGTCTGGACAAGCTCCGGGTCGTTCAGGTAACGTCCGCCTTTCATCGTGTCCTCAAAATACTGCTCGTTTGAATCTTCTATTCCGAGTTTGTACTGAACAGCGGTGCGTGAAGCGTTCAGTCCGGCTGTTGAATAATTTGAATTTCCGCCGACAATTCCCATTTTTTCAAGGACAATCACATCCGCGCCTTTCAAAGCGGCTTCTACAGAAGCGGAAAGCCCTGCTCCGCCCGAACCGATTACAACAACATCGCAGGAAGTGTTCCTGTATTTCCTTGGCTTTGCGACAATTCCGCGCGCCGCGTCTGTCGCGTTCTCCAATGCTTCGATTGTTCCGCGGCTCGTCAATGTCGCGCCCGAAACCGCGTCAAGATTGTCAAAAGAAAATCCCTGGACAATCTGGCTTGAAAGTTTGGTTATCGCTTCTTTTGCAAAGTCGGATTCCGCTTCCGAATCAATGTTTACAGAAGAAACTTTTCCGTCCTTGACATCGATTGTCAAAGTTATGAATCCGTTTCTCCCCTCGCCTGTTCCGGAATATTTTCCGTCCGACATCACTTTTGCCTTTCTGGAGCAGCCTGAAAAAAATCCTGCTGAAACAAAAAGCATAAAGCCTGCCGCCGAAAAAGCGATTATTTTTTTAGCCAGTTTTCCTCGCCGCGCGGGTTTTGTCCGGTTTTGCAGGTTTGAAAGAGCCGTCTTGCTTGTCTGAATCATAAGTTCGCCTTCTTTGTGTTTTCTATGATTTACATCATTTTTGTGTACGTCGCGACCAGTTCATTTACAGTCGCGGTCGATTTTGTGAATTCAAGTTTTCCGTTCGCAGAGAAAGCAAAATCAACTGTCCAGCTTTCGTACTGCTGCTGTTTCTTTCTGATGTCGATTCCGTCCTGCCTTTTTATTTCAATAGAATTGACTGAAAAATTTATTCTTCCTGCCGACGGAACTCTGTATCGTCCTGAATAGACTGTGTTGTCTTTTCCAGAAAGACTTCTGATTTCAATCTGAAAGTCCATATCCTCGGAAAGATTCATCTCAACCATTGTCTTTTCGCCGACAGAAACCCATTTTCCGAACGGCATCTGGCTCCAGTAATCCTGCGCGGAAACAAAAACATTCAGGAACAGGAACGCCTGAACCAAAAGAAAAACCGCCAAATTCTTCTTTGTCTTATAAATCTTATAAACTTGCATATTCGCTCGCCTCCCAGAAAGAATTATAATTCGCATTGGCTAACTTGGCAAATGTTTCCGAAAGCCGAACTCGAATCAAACTAAACTCACAGAAATATTTGTGGCCATTGAGGTTCTCGAAATGACTAAAGTTCAAATAAAACTGATTTCCATGGACAAAACTGAAGTCCATCTGAAAAAAAATAAACCAATAAATTTTAATGTTGTATGTTATAATTTAAAAATCGTATCTTATTTTTACGGAAGGAGATTAACTTATGCGCTTGCTAGAAAATTTTTACCCAGAAAAAGAAATTTATGAAAGTCTTGATTTTAGAATCAAACAGCAGATAGGAACGCTGATAACAGGAAACCTTGCTGTTCTGATCGGAGAAATTATGTTGTCTGCCGCGCTTATGGCAACAAAAACGTTTTATGTCGGTCTGTATATGCTTGCTCCGGCAGTTCTGTTCATTCTCTCGCTTGTCGCGATAAAAAAAGGACATTATGGAGTCGGTTCCTGGATAACAATATTCGGGCTTTTCATAGCCAGCATAATAGCGGCGTTTTTGGTCACAAGAGGGAAAACCCAGTATGTTGTTTACAGGCTAGGCTTTTTCTGCGCAGCGATGATGGTTCTTACACATTCCTTCAGTTACAGACGGCTTCAGCTTGTAAGCTTTTTTGTCGGAACGATGGTTCTTATTCCAGTCAGCTCAATAATGCGTTATTCGGTAGAGTTCAGCCAGAATGAACTTGAATGGCTAAAAGTGATAATCGTAAGCATGATAGGAGAAACAACAACATTCCTCGGAATATTCAACAGCGACGCTCTTCTGAAAACCCTTCTTAAACGGGCGGACGACGGAACTAAAAAGGCGCAGGACACAATAAAACGGTTCACTGCGGTTCTTGAACATTCAAGGGAACACATCGATGTGAGCAAAAATCTGAACGACAACGCTAACATCGCGACAGACAATCTGAACGAAATCAAGGTTTTCTACAAAGAGCTTCAGGAAGAAACGGAACGGCTTCAGCAGCAGGTGAACAATATAAAATCCGCCGGCGAAATAGTAAACCAGAACACAGTCAAAATGAACGATTCAATCAGGACTCAAAACAATTCTATTGAAGAAATGTCCTCCGCGATGACTGAAATTTCAACGAACGTCTCAAGCGTGAACAACATCGCGGAAAACAGGCGGAAAGGAATGCAGAACGCGACTGAAATGCTCGACCAGCTTTTCCAGCTTATCCAGAAACTTGCGAAACAGGTCGAGCTTGTACAGGAATCGTCGGGAAAAATCCAGTCATTCGTAAAAACTGTCGATTCAATCGCAAGCCAGACAAGCCTGCTCGCGATGAACGCTTCAATTGAATCCGCCCACGCAGGAGAAGCCGGAAAAGGATTCAGTGTAATCGCGCAGGAAATCAGGAAACTTTCCGAAGAGACTTCAAAGAACGCGACCCAAATCACAAAAACGCTCACGGAAAACAATGAAATCGTCCAGGAGACAACAAACTATGTCGGCGAGATTTCAAATTCAACCCAGCGGAGCACAGAAGAAATCAAGCAGACAATAAACTCGATGGAAGAAATTCTTCTTGGAATCCGCGAAATGGACATTGGAACTCAGGACATCATGCGTTCGGTAAACACAATTGTATCAACTTCTTCGGAAAACACAAAAATGATTGAAGAAGTCGTGAATCAGATTGAAACCCAGACCCAAAGCCTGAACAGCATAACAAGCTCGACTTCACAGCTCAGGGAACATATAACTTCAATCAGCGAAATGATTCAGACAATCGGAGACGCTATGACGGAAGTCCACAACGCCGCGCGCGAAAACGAGGAAACCGCCTCAAGCATCGTGGAACTTCTCAAATGATTTAATGATTCGAAAATTCATCGGCTTTGCGGCTGAGCCGGCGACGGAAGATATGACTTGAACTTCGGGTTCTGCCTTACAAACTCTTCCGCCGCACAGTCGTAATCGTCCCAAGTCGAGCTGAAAAGAAATTCAACGCCTTCGATGTGCGGCAAATCGCTCGGGATAACATAATTCACATTTATTTTGTTCACATCAAACCATTCGCGGATTGTGTCAACTGAATTATACAAAACCCAGGCGACAAAACCGGAACAGACAAATTTCCGTTCGCTGTAAGGCGTTTCAAAAAAAGAACGCAAGAATTTCTTGAAAGTATAGAACCTGTCGGACAACGCCGAGCTTCCAAGAGTCTGCTGCTCTTCGTCTGTGAAAAATTTCCGCTTTATGCTGTAGCCCGCGATTTTCACATTCTGCATTGTCGCGTATCGGAGCCATTTGTTCGTAAGATTCCTGTAGACAATGTCGCAGGCTTTTTCGTATTCCCCGGGCTTTACTTTGAGAGCATAAACGCTTTGCGTCGAACGCATCGGATTGCAGCGTTTCATATAACGGTTTGACGCGACATCCATGCATTTTTCGATTTTAAGATTGTATTTTCCGCCTGAAGTAAGCCCGAAAAAATAATCCGAAAGGTCAAATCCGATTGAAGCGTGGCTTACGGTTTCAGGATTTACCTGGGTTTTGCTCATTCCGTTCTGAAGAAGATTTTCAACATAAATCGGACTGGCGTAGCTCGGGTCATAAAGACGGATAAAAATGTAACGCTGCTCGCCGAAAGGCTCTCTTGCTCCGTCCTTGTCAAGATAGTAAAAATCCTTGCCCTTCTCTTTTGAAACCGCTTCTGAAGGCTCTGTAAGTCCGAACAGAAGGAAAAACAATGCAAAAAATGATTTTGAAAATCTTCTCACCGAATTCATAAAAACTCCTCTCGTTTGAACAGCCAGAATCAGCGACTACTTAAGTCCATGAATCTTCTTCATTTCTGAACCAGCACAGAAAAGCGCAGAACCGACATTTTCTTTTATGCTTTTCTGTATGTTTTCATTCAAGCCCGCGTTCCCTTAAAATAGAAACCGCCCTCGCTTCTGTCGCGGCGGCGAACTCAAA
Organism: uncultured Treponema sp.; assembly: GCA_964606655.1. GTDB lineage: Bacteria > Spirochaetota > Spirochaetia > Treponematales > Treponemataceae > Treponema_D. Next base: position 5,165 of record CAZSHF010000067.1, on the reverse strand, counting down.
CGGAAGCTCTGTCTGCGCGTCCGCGATTTTCACGGCTTCCTCCCATTCGTCAGGATATTTCATCTTGTAGTATTCCATTTCGCGCGCCTCTTCATTCAGAAGATTCTTCTCTTCCTTTGAAGACTCGTCGTCATCGGAATAAATTTTTAAGATTTCAGCCTCCGTGCAGGTGAATGAAAATCCTACGGTCCTGTGGTTCTCCACGATTTTTGAATAGGAAATCGTGAAGTCGTGGTTCACCCTGTTAAGTTCCTCAAGCGGATTTTTCACCACTTTTGTGATGAAATTGTTCATCCTGTCTTTGTAAGCGTCCTTGTCGATTTTGAACATCTTTTTTATCTCGTCGACGGAAAGCGTGAATTTCCACTCGTTTTTTCCGTTTCCGTAGCGGCCTTTCGCGTTGTACCATGAGCAGGCGATTTCAAAAAACCTGAGCGCATAGAACGACTGGATTTCACCTATTGTCTTGATTTTCATCGCCGAATACTGTTTCTTTTCTTTCCATTCGATAATCGCAAATCCGATTTGCTGGTTGAACTCAAGCTCAATCAAATCCTTTTTCTTGTCGTAATCCGCGGAAGAAAACCATGTGAACGCTTTGTATTTTTCTTCTGTGTTCTCGACCTGAATCACGCTTGTTGTAAGCTCCTCGACAGCGCGTTTCACCTGAGTGTAAGTGTTCGAGCCTTTTGATATTCCGAGTTTTTTTATGAATTCAGAAATCGGGAAACTGCTTTTGAAATGATGAAGAGTTTCGACTGTTTCGTTTTCGACTTTCTGCGGATAATAATCGATTTTTAGGATGCAGTACGCGATGAGTTTTCTTGCGAGAGGGCTGCACGTGTAAATTCCCCGGCTGATTGCGTTTGACTGGATTACGGTTTCCCTTGTTTTTACTGCCAGTTCGTTCATTTTTGTTCCTAATTTTTTTATGAAGAAAAAAGAATTTATAAATTTAGTTAATTATAAATTTATAGCACTTCTATTTCTTTGTGTTGTATAGATTTACAGATGCGGAAAACTACTTATCTCCACCCTGCCGACTACTTAAATCCATTTTTCAACTACCCAACTCCACATTTCCGACTACCTGAATCCATTTTCTGCCGGATGCTGCTCTTTTGACTACCTGAAATTCCGAATTCAGTTGTTCAACTACCAAATAATATCACTGGTAGTCAGCAAATTCAACTGTCCGTCCTTTTTTTCGTCGATTTTTGTTTCGTTTTCTTTTTGCTAAAAAAAAATTGTGCGTTTTTCTGTTTCTTGTGCGGTATTTTTCGATTCCGCGACTACTAAAATCCTTTGACGACTACTTTTATCCACTGTTTTTCGCTTTAAGTTTCGACTACCTGAATCCACTTTTATGGAATGAATTTTCACTTTTCACGACTACTTAAATCCACGGAATTTCAAAAACAATGGACACCGAACGACTACTTTTGTCCATTCTTTCCTGAAAAACGACTACCGAAGTCCATATTTCTGCGGATTTCTTGTGCCTTTCGACTACAAATATCCACTTCCGATAGACAGAATTCGTGATTTTCCGCTAAATGACTACCAAAATCCACGGATTTAAAGCAAAACGACTACTTGAATCCACTTTTCTGTTTTTCATTGTTTTTGTGGACAAAAGTAGTCGTTGGTTTCTGTTTTCTTCAGTGTTTTAATAATCAGCCGTTTCTTTCGTTCGTGCGGAACTGTTCGATTTCCTATTCGTCAATGACTATTGATAGCCCGCCTTTTGAAAGTTTGTATTTTCCGCTTTCAACATCGTCTATAAGATGGCGCATTGCGATTTCGATTCCCTGCGTTGTGTTCAGGTCGTGTCCGATGAAAAACTGTTTCCATGATTTGCGAGTGGATTCTTTTACAAGCATTGTAAGATGCACGACTTTTTCATGTTCTGCGGTTTTCTTTTGGCTTGTCTCCTGGATTTCGTCCGCCGTGGTTTTTCTTTGTATTCCTGTTCCAAGAAGGTCGGTCAGGACTTCTGTGTTTCCTGCAAGCTGTTCCGATGTGATTTTTTTTCCTGCCATTCTGTCCTCGCTTTTCCTATTTCAAGTCTTCCGCCAAATCAGAAAGAGTGTCCAAGGTTTCCTTTTTTGTTCCGGAAAAATCCTGAATCGAAATGTGTGCGCTCTGCGCTTTTCTGAACGACTGGTCAACAGGAATCACATAAAGTTTGTATCCGTGTGCCTTAAGAGGAAGGAACTGTTTTAATATTATTCCCTGCTGCGCGATTCTGTCGTCCTTCGCGTTGAACACAATCTTGTTGAAAACCGGGCGAGGCTCGTCTTCTTCCATATTGTCGTTTATGAATGTGTTCAGCCTGTCGTTGAAAATCTGAAGTCCGTCTTTTGAAAATTCGTCAAGCTGAAGAACCGCGACTATCTCGTTTGTCGCGTAAAAAATCGAACGCTCGAAGTTTCCGAAATTCGGCGAAGTGTCGATTACGCAGTAGTCAAAATTTTTCGCGACTTCTTTAAGTGTCTTTTTTATTTTTCCCTGGTTTCCGCCTGCCTTGTTTTCGCTGTATTCCTTGAGCTCTCCGCCAAGTCCAGCGGTCGGAATTATGGAAAGGTTTTTTGTGTTTGTCGGAATGACGCACTGCTCAAGCGTGCATTTTCCGTTCAGAAGGTCTGCAAGCTCAAACTGCATTGTCTGGATGTCAAGCCAGGTTGTCGCGTTTCCCTGGCTGTCCGCGTCGATTAAAATCGTGTTTCCTTTTTTTGCAAGCTCGACGGCAAGGCTCACCGCGACTGAAGTTTTTCCCACTCCGCCTTTCTGAAGAGCGACCGAATAGATTCTCATCTTTTTCCTCCAAATTTCTTCAAAAAAATCTGATTTTTTTAGTTGATTTTTTGGAAATCTCTTTCCAAAAGTTTTTAGTTGTTCAGAATGATTTATGAAAAGTTTAACACGAGGAAATCAGAATGTCTATACCGAAATACCGTTTTGTATATAAAAAAAATACTTATTTACCGATTTAATATGTATTTTTATATAATAAACAGCGGTATAAAATATGTAAAATATACCTAAATACCGCAGTATTCGGTATTTTTCAAACATGGCTCTAGAATTCATTCTGACGCGTTTTCTGAATTTTTTGATGTAATTTCCCGTTCGGAAATTTTCATCCCTGTTTTTTGAATTTTCTCATTCTGTGAAATTCCCACGGGTTTGCGCCTTGCTTGTGCAGATTGTTTTTCAAATCGGAATTTTGCCTGCGTGCATTTTTGCGATGTAATTCTCACTTTATCTTGAATAAAATCCGTGCTAATATTTTCAGGCGGGGAGAAAAGCACGTTGAAAAAACGTGATTCTGCGTTTGTTTGACGGGAGATTTTGTTATGAGAAAAACTATGGAAAAAACAAAGAGAATTTTCATTTTCGGAATTCTGGCGTCGATTGCCTTGGCCAACCTTTCTGCGTATTCTTTTGAAGCGAACGAAGCGAAAAAACTTCATCATCGTGCAGGCGACGAGCTTTCAGGAACTATATTCAATCTTATCGGAATGCTCTGGTTTATAGACAACATAATTGTCACTTTTGACGATTATCCTTATGCGGACGGAAGATATTTGAATTTCCTGAGCGAAAACACTTTCTCGACTTCAAGCGACAGTTATTCTGGCTCGGAGACAGTTGTCGTTGACGAGGAAGGCAATCTGGTCTCTGAAGTTCACAAAGAGCAGTTTTACAGGTTCGCTCTTGAGACAGGATTCTTTTATTTTCCTTTGGACAATATTTACGGAAACGAAACACGATTTGAAGGATATTTCTATAAATTTTTCGGGCCGGTTTTTGAGCATTCCCTTTTCGGAAAAAACAATGCTTTCGCCGCTGACACATTCACTTCTTTCGGCGGATTGAATCATGATGTCGCGGCCGGAAATTTAAAGCTTGGCGGACAGGTTTCCTTGATTCATTCAAACTTTTTCGACGCGTCTTGCCATTTCCAGTGGACATACTGGTACGGAAATTTCAGAAATCAGAACGATTTGCACGGATTCAACTTCGGCCTGATTCTGCGTTCTTATCCTGTGAAGCCTGTCCTGATTGAATGGCGTTTCAACTGGCAGAGTTTTGGGGACTATTATTCTTCTGTCTACGACTCGCATCTTGAGCTCGGGTTCATGCTGAATTCTCCGCTTGAAATTTATGCGGCATGGAAATACAGAAGCGATTCGGTTTTCCTGAATTCTGACACGCACGGATTTGCGGCAGGAGTCAAATATCATTTTTAGTTTAAAATGGTGTTGCACTCGAAAAGGATTCAAGAGCGATTTTATGAAAATAATTTATCCGGTTTTTATTCTGTTCATTATCAGTTCTCTTGATTCATTTTTTGCCGCGCCGATTTTTGCTCAGCCTGCGAGCTCTTTTGGTTCTTCGGATTTTCAGGATTTTTCTGATTCCCAGGAATCTGCCGAATCAAAATTATCCAAATCGTTTGAATCAGCCGAATTGTCTGAATCAGAATGTTCCGGGATTGAAAGCGCGGATTTTTCCACTTTAGAGAATGTGGCAAAATCAATGAAATCGGTGGATAAAAGTAGTCGTTCAGGTTTTGTGGATTTTTTCAACGCGTACAACGCTTCGCTTTATTCCTCGCAGGGAAAACTCACTTTGATGCACAAGAAAAACATTCTCGCAAAGCTGGGAAAGGAAAGCAAAGACGGAAAACTGAGCGGAAATGTTTCTTATGCGACTTCAATCAGCGGATTCAACGGAATTGTTACAATTGAATACAAGGATTACAGCGATTTTTCCGGCTGGATTCTGAACGGATTTACAAATGTCAAGGCAAATCTGTTCGGGAACGGAATGATGTTCGGCACAGTCGAAGTTGTCTACGGCGAAAACCAGAAAGCCTGGATTGTTTACGATAATCTTGAGATAAAAAAACAGGTTGCAGGCGGCGGATTTTATATTGTAAGGTTTGAAAGCGGAGAAGAGGGAAAAGTCGCCTGGAACGAAATCAAGCTTTATGAATTTCAGTTTCAGGACAACCTTTGATTTTTTTTTACCTCAAATGTCGACTTTTATGAATAAATAACCAAAATGTCGAGTTTCTTTGCAAACAATAAAAAATGCACGCAGGCAAGGTTCCGATTTGAAAAACAATCTGCACAAGTGAGTACAGAAAACTTAAA
>CAZSHF010000066.1:0-14634 GCA_964606655.1 uncultured Treponema sp. | reverse complement strand
ACACAACACAACACAACACAACACAACACAACACAACACAACACAACACAACACTCTAATTGTTTTTCTTTAAAATTTAACGGAAACAGAATAATTCTCTTGCAGGAAGGGCGCGTGCCGAAAAGCCGGAACGCGTCCTTTTTTTGTTCATTTAGGAAAAACGCGGCGGTTTTATTTGTCCGCGAAATATAAATCCAGTTTTGGCGAAAGGAGTAAAATCTATGAAAAAACTTTCAAAAATTGCAATGAGTTTTATATTTATTGTAAGCATTATCTTTGGCGCAGTAGGCTGTAAACCAGAAGTTGAACCGGCTTACACGGGCGACAAAACCGCGCCTGCTGAAGTTACAAATCTAAAAGCGGAGCAAAAAGGTCTTGCTGTTCTTTTGACTTGGACTGACGCAAGCGACAGCGACATTTTCGGCTATGAGGTGAGCTACAGCGGAGACAAAATTATAAACCGTGCGGTAAATGCAATGGAAAAAAACACAATATTTGCGGCACAAGGAAACGGCGGAACTTATATTTCAAATCTTGAAAACGCAAAAAGCTACACGTTCACTGTAAAATCTATGGACACAAGCGGAAACAAGTCAAGTGGAGTTACAACAGAAAGCGTAACAATTTCTCTTTCTGAAAAACAGCCGCTTGAAATAAAAGCGACGCTCAGCACTCAAGACCTTACAAATCAGAATGTTACTGTAAACGTAAGCATTGCAACAGACGGCGAAAGTGCTGTAAAAAAGATTTCGTATCAAAAAGGATTTTTCTATAAAGTTGATGAAGTTCTTGAAAGCGGAACTGACATTACAGAAGAAAAATCTTTTGAGATTTCAGAAAACGGCGAGTACACGATTGCGGCAAGCGACACTGACGGTCGTCGAGAAATCACCTGGATTACTGTAAACAACATCGACAAAACTTCTCCAAAGGCAGTCGTGAATCTTATAGCGGTTTACGATTACGCCAGCAAAAAAATCACAGTAACTTGGAATTCTGGCGACGCTGACATTGACTATTATCTGATTTCTTATAAAATCGGCGGTGAAACTAAGGCAAGCGATGTAAAAGTTAGCGATAAGAATTACACGCTGGAAAACATTGAAGCAGGAACTGACGCTTACACATTTACAGTTAAAGCCGTGGACAAAGCCGGAAACCAAAGCTATGCGGCAGAAACTTCAATAACGCCAAAGAACGTTCCTCTTGTAAGCTCGATTGAACTTGACCGAAAACACATCGCGTTTAACGACACGAACAAGACGATAAATGTTACAGTGAAAGGCTCAAATTTTAACCTGATTTCAAGCCAGACTGACCCAACCCTAAAAGTTCAGATAACTTCAAGCGATGGAACACTGGTTTCTGGCACAGAAACAGTAACAGCGACAGTTGACACCACAAACAACACAGCGAAAGCGACAATAACCGCACCAACTTTAAGCTCTTCAACAGTCGCTGGAACTGACTACACAATCAGAGCGAAAGTCTGCGGAACAATCGACAAAGAACACACGGCAACCTTGAATGTTTCTAGTGCCGCGGAGGTAAGTTCAGTTTCGCTTTCTACAAGCCAGATTTCTGTTGATAGTGTTACAAGCGGACAAACCACAACGGCGACAGTTGCAGGAACAAATTTTGATGTTGCAGGCACAATCACATTGCAGCTTTATGACAGCACAAACGCTACTTATGGAGGTGCGATTACAGTTGACACAAGCGGCTTTGAAATGCACCAGACAAATTTTACCGTCCAAGTTCCAATTCCTGACGTTGATGACAAATATACGCTAAGAGTTTTATTTAACGGAACTGCACAAAGTGCAATAACAACTTTACAAGTTTACGGAAGTCCAACGTTTACTGAATTCAAGATTCCATACGCGGGAATTAACAAAGAAGATAACTCTGTAACTGCAACAGTTGTCGGAAAAAACTTTACAGCACCAAATATTTCAGAAAACAATTTTACTGTAACTTGTTCAGAAAAGCCTTCAGTTACAACTGATTCAAAAGTCACAATTTTAAGCAATTCAAAACTTACAGTAACGCTTACAATTCCAAGTTTGGTTGGAGAATACAAAGTAACAATTGCAAGTGGAAGTTCTTCTTGTGATGGCATATTCAGTATAAAAGACTATTCTTCTTATTATGATAAAATAGGTTATATAGTTCTTGCTGACGGAAGTTTAGCAGATTCAAATTCTTACACCGAGATTGACACAAATAATCCGCCAGTTGCAGTGGTTGCAGGATTTAATGAGTATGGAATGGCATTTGGTGTTGGATTGCACTGGTCTAAAGAAAATCTGATGTGGGCACCAAAAAACACAACAGGTTACAACACAATATTCGAGGACATAAGCTGCAAGCCAAGCGCTACTCAAACTACTATACGTGATAGTACAATAATCACTGGCGACACAGACGGAAGCGACAACTGGGATGTAATTTGTTCTGTTGACCCAGAAAGAAGTGCAGATGCTGCAAAAAATTATCCAGCATTTAATTGGGCAAACACTTACGGTGAAACTTACAAAGATTATCTTGGCGGAGTTACAGAAGACTGGTACATACCGAGCATTGCGGAACTTTGTTATATGTACTTTAACAAAGAAAAGATAAACTCAACAGTGAATAAAATCGTAAAAATTAATTCGATATATGCAGGATTTAATATTGCCGGCTATAGTTATTTGTCTTCCAGCAATCATTTTAGCACGCCTACTAAATACTACGGTCTCAACTTTAGTAATGGTATTTTATTTACCCCAGAAAAAGGATCTGAATATTCCTGCAAAGTGTTAGTTATTCGGGCTTTTTAACAATTAAAACTAAATTACAAACATAAAAATCAAGGAGTAAAATTTTATGGGTATTGTAAAAAAACATTTAGAAAAAGAAGAAAATAATCACACAGGCAAATTTTGCATAAAATGTGGTGTCGAGTTAAAAGAATCAGAACTTGAATACAACAAAAATTTCGGCGTCTTGCCATTATGTGAAAACCATCGAATCGAATGGGAAAAATTGCAAGAAAAAGATTAAGATTCTTTTCATAGCAAAAAAGTAATACGGTCAGTTCGGGCACTCGCTAGAAACGATGTTGCAAGTTCAATGACCGTGTATGTTCTAAACTTATTAAACAGCCTGAACAAAATCTTCGGAGGAAAAATATTATGGAAAGCAAAAAATTAAAAGAAATTTTAAGCCTTATGTCAGTTATTGCTCAATCTTATCTTGATTTCCTGAATGAAAGAGTTGACTGGGAAAAATTTGAAACCGATAAAAAATATGCCACAGTCAAATTTTTTGATTTCTGGGGGCTTGAACGTTCGGGAATTTCAAAAACCCAAAGGCTCGCGACTGTAAAATTCTTGAACAAAAATTATAACGAATTAGAAAACATAAACCTTAAAGAAAAATATCTAGAATTTCATTCTAAGAAAATAAACGAAAAAATGAATCCTATGCTTGATGAAAATATCAGAAATTTTGATATTTCAGAAATAGTTTCAAAAAAAGAAAATCTGAAAAGCGAAAATCTTAAAGACGCATACAATAACATAATAGAACTTCGTGGAATAAAACATAAAATCGCAAGTTTCTTTTTGCGGGATGTTTCATACAGATATTCAAAAGAAAAACCTGATTTGCAGGACAGCGTTTATTTGTTTCCTGTAGATATTTGGGTTCGTGATTTTATAAACGGCTTAAATTTGAAAAACATAAAAGGCAAAACAAACAAAATAGAAAGACCAGAAGGCATAGGAAAAAAAGATTTTGAATTAAGCCAAGCATTCTGTAAAACATGTCTTGATTCAGGTTTTGACCCGCGCGAGATGAATATGGGAATCTGGCATTTTTGTGCAAATGTCGCAGGCGAACCAAACCGTTTGAAGACTTTGATAAATCAAGGCGCAGAAGCGATGCGTTCTGAGCTTGATTTGATTCGGTACGAATAATAAAAATTTTTGTCTTTTCACAATCCATTAGCCAGTTTGCCTGCAAACTGGGAGGCGAAGCAGAATCAATAAAATGATGAGCGAATAATAAAGGTTTCGCCACGATGAAAGTCTCAACTAGCCAGTTTGCCTGCAAACTGGGAGGCGAAGCAAAACCAATAAAACGATGAACGAATAATAAACGCTTCGCCCTTATTCCCAACCAAACGTTGCCGGCGGTTTGTTTGTTGCGTCAAAAAACAGCGCGTCTACAAAATCTAGTTTTGCAATTTTGTGCACAATTTCGCTTATTATTTCTTGCGGAAGCCAAGCAAAGCGCGCTGTCATTACATCTTCCGAGCAAACTGGACGAAGCACAAAACTTGCGCGTCCTTCTTTTGTTGCGTAAGGCAAATCAATTGTTAAGTGCTGGAAAATCTTGTTATACCAACCAGATTTGTGAAGTTCTGTTAGCACAATGTTGTCAACTTCGCGAAGTTGGTCCAATCGTTCTTTTGTGCAGTAACCTTCCAAAAGTTTAAAATCTTCGTCTTTTGCGTCCGCTTTTTGATACATTTTTATAACTGTTCGGTTTATGTATTTTGCTCCGTTTGTAATTGTGCTGGAAGCCGCTTCCACTTTTTCGCGGATTTTCGGAATGTGAAAAAAGTGTCCGGTGGTTTCGACAGGCTCAACCACCGCGCTTTTCCCACCAACCACCGAATTTTCTTCCCTAAAAGTTAGGCAGGCTGGAAATCTGTATGTTCTAAAATCGCCTTGAACGCCAACCGAACGAACTGGCAAAACAGAGCGTTTTAGGCTTTGCGTGCAATGTTCGCAAAACTGAGTGAATACAACAGAATCAAGTTCTTTTTGCGCAGCCTTGTATTCTTCGCTGTCTTTTTCGCTCCAACTTTTTCCGTCGTAGCAAAGAACGTTTATGCTAAGTCCAGGACCCGGGAAAGGATGGCGCATTACAAGTTCGTCTGAAAGTCCAAGTTTTTTTCCTATTGCGCGAACTTCGTCTTTGTACAAATCACGAATCGGCTCAATTATCAATCCTTTTGCAATTAGTTTTTGAATTCCTTCTACGCGATTGTGATGCGTTTTAATTGTGTTGGAATTTTTTGTTCCGCCACTTTCTATAATGTCAGGATAAAGCGTTCCTTGCGCTAAAAGCCATTGGTTTTCGTCTAAATGCTGCTTTTTTAAAACTTCGTCGCGGACTTTTATAAAGTTTTCGCCAACTGCCATTCGTTTTTTCTGCGGGTCGGTTAAGCCTTTTATCGCCTGCAAAAAACTTTCGGACGCGTCTTCTACAATAAAGTTGTTAAACCCAAACTTTTTGTACGCTTCGGCAACGTTTTTGCTTTCGTTTTTTCGCATAAATCCGTTGTCAATATGAAGTCCCAAAACTCTTTCTTGTCCCAAAGCCTTGTTTAAAAGCGCAAAAGTTATTGTAGAATCAACTCCGCCAGAAAGGAAAAGCAAAACGTTTTTATCTTTGGCTTGAACTTTTATGTTTTCAAGGATTGTTTTTAAAACTGTGTCTTCGTCCCAATTTTTTGGCATTTTGCAGATTTTTGCAAAGTTTTCAAAAATTATGTTTCCGTGAATCGTGTCTTTTACTTCGCAATGGAATTGCAGCGAAAATCGTTTTTTTGAAATATTTTGCGCCGCTGCCGCTTTGCAATCTTTTGTAGAACCAATAATTTCAAATCCTTCGCCGACGCTTAAAACTTCGTCTTGGTGGCTCATCCAAACTTGCTCTGTTTCGTCTAAACCTTCAAAAAGCGGCGATTTTACGTTCGGATTCAAATTGAGCTTTGCAAATCCAAATTCGCCGACCGCTGCTTTTCCGACTTTTCCGCCGTAACATTTTTGCATAAGCTGATGTCCGTAGCACAAACCTAAAATCGGCAAATCGAGCGTTAAAATATCTTCATTAAATTCTGGAACGTTTTCGTCGTAAACGGAACTTGGTCCGCCAGAAAAAATTACACCTTTTGCGTCCTTAAAAACTTCAAGCGAAGAAGAAGGCAAAGCAATTTCCGAATAATAGCCCAACATTCTAAATCTTTTTGCAATAAGATGCGCGTATTGACTTCCAAAATCTAAAACAACAATTTTTTCTCGTGACATAATGGTTCCTTGAATTAATAAAATATAAACCTAAGTTTTATTGCGTTTGAAAAACTCAATTCGTTCCTTAAAAATTACGGTATGGGATATTCTAGCAAAATGCACGATTTTTTTCATCTGCCCGAATTAATACGCTGCCTTGGAGATTTTCTAAAGCGTGAATTTTTCGTTCAATGCAGGAAGAAAAATCTTTTCCGTGTATGACGAAATTGTGCTTATCGCCTTTGCCGCCGCTTTTGGATTTCGCTCTATAAGTTCTTCAAAATCCGCTGTAGGAATCCGCACAAAAGTGCAGTCGCTTTCTGCGACGACGCGGCTGATTCGTTTTGTCTTCATTATAAGTTCACATTCGCCGAACGAATCGCCTTTTTTGTGCCTTGTTTCAATATTGTTCCGGCTTTCAAGGACAGTGCCAAGATAAATGTAGTAGACGCAGGAAACTTCGCTTCCGATGTCGTAAATCGTTTCTCCGGCATGGAAAACAACTACATTCTCTTCTGTCATAAGCGCGGACGGATTGATGAAAAGAACCCGCCTTAAAGTTTCCCAGGTTCCAAGATTCTTGTGGTTCGGAAGAAGATAAATCTCTCCGATTAAAAGCGAGTCCAGATATTGCCAGACGTAAATGACCTGTGCGAAAAAGACAAAAATGCTGAAGAAAAACCAGACTTCAAAAAGGAGAATCATAAGGTTGCTCAAGACACCGTAGATTGTGCTGTAGTTCGCTTTGTTGATTGTCCGCGAGATGAACCAGACGACAACATAAAAAACTCCGATGCATAAAAGCGAGTTTGTGAGGCAGACTTTCACCGAAGGCTTTGTTCCGCTTGCGACTCTGTAGCAGATTGTCGTGAAAATAAAAAGAATCAGATAAAAAGCAAGATGAATCACATTTTTCGAGCCTGAGCTGAAAACCAGAGGAAAAGCGGCTCTGAATTTCACAAAGACAGGAAGAGTAAGAATCTGCCTTGTCAAAAATGCCGCCAGAAACACAACAGCGCAGATTACAATCAGGACAATCTCGCCCGCGAAAGTAAGAATCTGATTCAGAATCGGACGGGAAGGAGCGACTGTGTTGAAAATGCTTCTCATCGCCTGGATTATCGAAGCGAAAAGTTTTCTTGCCATCCAGATGATGAAAAACGCAAGAAGAATGTTCACGCCGGAAACCGAAACGCCTTTGGAAATCATGTCGATGTATTTCTGGATGTCGAAAACATTTCCGATTGTTGAAGAAATCGATTCAGAAATCCATTCCACAATTTCAGGGAAGGACTTCATGATTCCTATGCAGCTTGTGAGAATCAGCATTATTATCGGAATGAAAGAGAACACAAAGCCGAAAGTACATGAGCCTGCCGCGACACCGAGATTGTTCTGGAAATAAAACGAAAATGTAAGATAAATTGTCTGCGACAGTTTGATGAATCTGGTTTTTAGTTCACGCTTTGTTTTCGGCTTCATAAACAATTCTGTCTGTTTCTGCTGATTTTTCCAAGGCTCTTGAAGAATCTAGAAATCCGCAAGACGAGGCGCGCGCGGGAACGGAATCACATCGCGGATGTTTTCCATTCCTGTCACATAGCGTATCAGACGCTCAAAGCCAAGCCCGAATCCTGAATGCGGAACAGTTCCGAATCTCCGAAGATCCAAGTACCATTCGTAGTTTTTCATGTCCATTTTGCGTTCTTCGCAGGCTTTAAGAAGTTTTCCGTAATCTTCCTCGCGTTCTGAACCGCCGATGAGCTCTCCGATTCCAGGAACCAGGACATCAACGGCTTTCACGGTTTTTCCGTCGTCATTCTGTTTCATATAGAAAGATTTGATTTCTTTAGGATAATTGAAAACCATTACAGGACAGCCGAAAATCTTTTCTGTAAGATAACGCTCGTGTTCGGTCGCGATGTCGCTTCCCCAGCAAGGCTTGAACTCGAACTTCGCTCCGTTTTTTTCTGCTTCCTCAAGTTTTTTGATTGCGTCTGTGTAGGAAATGCGGACAAACTTTGCGTCGCGGACTTTTGTTAAAGATTCAATCAGTCCCGGCTGAATCCGCTTGTCAAAGAATTCCAGGTCGCTTCTGCATTTTGTCAAAGCCCAGTTTAAAAGATATTTAATGAACTCTTCCTGAATGTCCATGTCGTCGTCCAAGTCGTAGAACGCCATTTCAGGCTCAATCATCCAGAACTCGGACAAGTGGCGCGGCGTGTTTGAATTTTCCGCGCGGAAAGTCGGCCCGAATGTGTAAACGCGGCTTAAGGCGGTCGCCAGAGTTTCCGCTTCAAGCTGGCCTGAAACTGTAAGCGACGCTTTTTTTCCGAAAAAGTCTTTTGAATAATCTATGAGTTTGTGAGCGTCTTCAATTTTCATTCCGTTTGCGCCTGCTTTTACTCCAAGCTCCGCGATTTTTTCCATGGAAAGAGTCGTGACTTGGAACATTTCGCCTGCGCCTTCCGCATCTGAGCAAGTGATTTCAGGCGCGTTTATATAAACAAAGCCGCGTTCCTGGAAAAACGAATGAACTGCGAACGCCATCTGGTTACGGACGCGGAAAACCGCGCCGAAAGTGTTTGTGCGCGCGCGAAGATGTGCGTTTGCCCTCAGATATTCCATTGACATTTTGTTTTTCTGCAAAGGATATTCTTCCGGATTGGAAGCGCCAAGCATTTTTAATGTTTCCAGCGTGACTTCAACCGCCTGTCCGCTTGCGGGAGATTGAACCAGAACGCCTTCCGCCCGGATTGACGCGCCTGTGTTCAGTTTTTTCAGCTCTTCTTCTATTTTATTTATGTCCGCGTTTTTGCTAGGCTCGTTTCTGTCAAAGGTCAGCTGAATGTTTGCAAAACAGCTTCCGTCATTTACCTGAATGAAAACCAAATTCTTTGAATCTCGGACTGTGCGAACCCAGCCGCAAACCGTAACTTTCTGTCCTTCCGGCTTTTCGGAAAGCAAATCTTTAATCAATGTAGGTACCATTTTTTTTCCTTGAGAACTGTCTTTGCCGCTTTTTGCCTCTGGCGGCGATTTTGCAATGAAAACAGTATAGACTTTTGGAATAAGTTTTTCAATTCGAGCGGTTAGAACAAATATCTTACGCCAAGGGCGAACAGAATGCATCTTCTTGTCATAAGTTCGTCCGCGTTTCCGTTGTTTTTGTTTCCGTTTGTTTTTGTTCCGCTTGCGTCTGTTGTTTTGCCCGGATTTTTATACGGACTGTATTTTACCGGCGAAAAATCGTTTATATATTTTACCGATGTGAAAATCTCAAAGTCTTTTATTCTGAATCCGCATTCCGCTGAGCATAAAATTCCCGGAATGCAGAATGTTTTTATCTCAAAGGAATCCGAATCTTCGCTCAGGAATTTGAATCTGTAGTCTGTTTTTCCGAGCGGAAACGAAAAATTTGCTCCGAGCGAAAAACTGAAAAACAGGTCAAACGGATTTTTCCCAGCAGAAGCTTTTCCGTTTAATTCAATTTTTTTTCTGTATGCCAGAATCGGAGAAAGCTCAAGAGAACGGTAAGAATATTCGTATTCCGCAGAATCGATTTTCGCCTTGAATCCGTTTTTGTTGAAGTACGAAAAGTCTGCGCCTGCAAAAATCATCCGGCTTTGCTTTAAAAAAGGCGTTTTCCATAAAAACAAAGCGTTTATTCCTCCGTTCAGTTCAGAATCAAATCCAATTCCAAAACCTGCTTTTTCCGCTTCTTTCATAGATGTCTTTATATGGGATTCTTTGCATTCAGTTCCAAGTCCAGCGTAAAAAAGCGGAGAAACTGAAACGCTTATAGTTCCAGAAGTCTTTTTGTGATTTTGAGAATTTTCTTTATTTGCTCTGTTTTCTGCGGAAATTATATCTTCTGCGGCAATGGAAAAATTTATTGCCGCAAAGGAAAAAACTATGGCGGCAAATTTTATCGCTTTGAATTGCGGTGATTTTTTTTGTTTCGCTTGCTTTGTTGTTCTTGATAATCCCATTGATGCGCATTTTCTTGGCATGGAAAGAATTTTTATATAAAATCCTTTTTATGGTCAATAAGTTTTTCGTTTTTGTGTTTTCATCATTCTTGACTTTTGCCGTTCTTTCTTCATGCAGTTTTGATTCTTCAGGCGGTTCTGCAAATTCATCAGAATCCGAATCCGATGCCGAATTTGACTCTGGCTTTTCATCGCATTCTTCTTTGATAAAAGATTTCTTCGCGTTCGGAGAAGACAAGTCGATAACTGTAAAATTTGCGCCTTTTTCTTCTGAGTACAGGGTTTTTCTTATGGACGGAACAGACGATAAGGAAGTTGAAGTTTCAGATGTTGCTCAAAGCGGAGAGAAAATAGAAATTCCTTCGGGAGAAAAATCTTATACTTTTAAAAACCTTATAAACGCGAATCTTGATTCAGATTCCGGCGAAATAAACGAAAATCCTTTTTACACTTACACTTTGATTGTCTGCGATAAAGACGGAAACGAGCTTGAACGTAAAATTGCCCAGGCGACGGCATCTTCATATTTTGAATGTGAGGAAAATGAAATGGAACAGAATTCCTGCTGGTTTTTCCTTTCCAATCCTGATTGTGAATTTCCGGCGACGGCAGGAAGTGAAAATTTTGTCCGCGTTGACCAAGGCAGGCTGAACATATCAAAAAAGATAAAGAAAATAAAAGGCTCGGAATATAAAAAAATTCATATTTACAATAATCCTTCTGTTGTCTCGAAAATTGTGAACGATAACGATGAGTTTATAAAAAGCTCTGAATATGAAAAACTTCTTGAATATCTTGAAGAAGGCGAGGAAATTCAATGGCTTTCTTTTTTTCCTGCCGGAAACCATTTTGAAGCTCTTGGAAGAATCGTGAAAACCGCCGTTGAAGATATGGCGGAAAATCAAGGCTACGCTGAAGTTTCTGAATATTCTGTTGAAACCGCAGAGGAAATTTCTAGTCTGAAAGAAGTTTTCAGGCTTGGAACAAATATAAGGACAAAAGGATATTATAAGGCCGGCGACGGCGGAAACGCTGTATACAAAATATCAAACAGAGCGGCTTACAGTTTTGCTTCTTTAAAGACAGCAAACGGACAATGGTGCAATCTTGTTCAGGAAGATGACACTCTTAATCTTGTTTCTCTTGGAGCCGGAAACTGTTTTCAGGTCAAATGGGAAAATTATGAGAAGTGGCGTGAATTCCAGGCGGCGGATAAAGCGCAGAAAGAAGCGGAGGAAAATTCCGGAACTTCTTCTGTGTGGGAAAAATTTAAAAAAGAGAACGAAGACTGGCAGAAATACAAGAAAAACGATGATTCGGAACGGATCCGCGAGGCTAACAGAATTCTTGAAAACTGGCGGAAAGACGAAAGCCAGATTATTACGCTTTTTATTCCTCGCGGAAACTACAGGATTGCAGGCGATATTGAAATCACTTTGAAAAATTATGTTCTCCGCGGAGAAACTTCACGCCGCGACATAACTCCGGACGAAATTGAATCGTTTGAAAAAACTTACGGAATCGGCGACGAGTCTGGCTCTGAAAATTCTGGCGGAACGGTTCTTTACACAGACAACGGAAACTGCGGAACTTTGAATATTTTAGGTCCTGCGGAAAATGTTCTTGTGGAAGGAATAACGCTTGAGTCCCGTGAACTTGACAGCCGCAGGACTTACTGGCACAGCGTGACAGATCCGCAGAACGGACCTTTTTCAGACATAAATTATGTAGGACGCGGAACCTGCGAAAAGACAATGGCGGACGAACAATGGTTTTCAAGGCAAGTTCAGGTTTCTCAGTGCAGAAACGTCACAATAAGAAACTGTGAGTTTATAATAACCAGCCATGTCCGCGACAAGGCGGTTTATCCTTCAAATTTAGAAAATCCGTCTGATTTGTATGATTTTGGCGGAGATGAATACATTTATTCTGCGAGCGGCGCGGTTCCCGGAAATCTTAAGGAAATCAACAGCGGAACAAAACTTGTCGGCTATCAGGCTAATGCTTATGTTGAGCATTGCGATTTGCACACGGACAAACAGTTCACTTCTGTCACTTTTTTTGACAGCTGGCATAATGTTACTGTTGACAACTGTCTTTTATATAATATGGCAGGCGTTTTCCGCGGAGCAAGCATGGGATTTCTTGATATGTTCGGCGGACAATGTTCAGACGGAGCTGTAAAAAATTCGACTCTTTTTCACAATTGCCACGACGAGCACATAGGAATTTTCACGCTTACTAAAAATGCCGCGCTTCACAAAGATGATGAATGTATAGACGGAATTGATTTTTCAGGGAACAAAGTTTACGCGATGCGCGACGAACACGTTGACAAGGCAAAAACTCGTGTTATGGTGTTTTCTGTCGGTTATGACGGCGCGGAAAATATTTTCAATGTCAATGTGAGCGGAAATTATTTTTATGCGAAAAATCTGCCCAGCAAACTTTTCACATTCGGCGGATTCTTAGGCGACGGAAGAAAAAACATAACGGTTCAATACAATACAATCGAGCTTGAGGATTCAGGCGGATTTTATATGTTTGAGACAAGACCTTATGTCAAAATAAAAGGAAACAAAATAAATCTTCATTCCCAGAAAGGCTATATCGGCGGAAACATTTTTGACTGTTCCAATTTTGATGAAAGCGGAATGAGCTGTCCGGAATTTTCAGGGAACACGATAAATGTTCAGGGCGATTACACAGGAACTGTCGCGATTTCAAGCGGAAATTACTCGAACGGAAAAGCGGTCGGAAACAAAATAAATATTTCAGGAAATCAGACTTCAACTCTTTTCAATGGAATCAGAGAAGTCAGGAACAACAGGATAACAATCAACGGACGAATAAAAGAAATCTATGCGAACAGAGGAACGCTTCTGGAAAACGTTTGTGTCGACGGAAATGTCATTGAGACTTATTTCAACGACTATGAAGATGACTACACAGCGAATGTTCCTGGAAGTTTTTTTCAAAGCGGACGGCAAGGCTTTACTTTTGCGACAGTCGGAGCAAAACTCGGTTCGGGAAACGAAAAAGTCTTTATAACAAACAACAGGATTGAAGCGCCGAACTGCACAAGGATAAACAAACATTTTCTCCGCTACACAAGTTCAGATGTTCCTGTTGCGGTTCTGAACAACACTGTTCAGAAATTCTCTTGGCTTCGCGGTCTTTCATCTGAAAACGAAAGCCGGCTTGTATTTATGAACAATTATGACAATTACGGAAACCGGCTTGAAAAATCAGACTGGTTTACAGACGGACTTTTGAATGACACTGAACAAATCCTTTTCTGTTATGACGAGGAGTCAGATTCTTATGAGATGAGAAAAATATTTTTCGGAACTGGAAAAATTGAAGTTCCTGATTTTTACGATGACGGAAACCACGGAAAAAGAACCGTGGGCATGATAGGTGAAAACTGCGCGAATGGAAAACAGTATATAAGCGGACTTGAACTTTCTTTCAATGTGAAAGAGATAAAAAGCGGCGCGTTTGATTTGTGCGGACTTGGTAAAGAGCTTTTTATTCCTGCTTCAGTTGAAAGAATCGGCTCGCTTGCATTCGGAAACACAAAATCTGAACTGACAATAAAATGCGAGGCAAGCGAAAAGCCTGACGGCTGGAAAGACGACTGGTTTTCCGGCGACGCGAAAATCGAATGGAATGTGCCGGATTGAGTGTGAATCAGGAAATCGATTATAAGGTTTTGTGCTGGATTTCTTGTTTCGCTTGTCTGACTTTTTTTTACGGGATTTCTATAGATTTTCCGAGCAGATTAGATTGTCTGCGTCATTTTATTCTTCCGAAGGAATATCCGAATGAAGAATCGAGCCTTTTTCTATGTTCTCTTTTATTATTCTGTCCGTTAGCGCGAAAAGCTTTTCAGAGCCGAGCCTTGTTTTTCCCTGCCGTCTGTAGACTTGAGCCGCAGAGATTCCGTGTTCCTTCCAGTCGCCGCCTCCGTTCGAGTTGTTCAGGATGAGCGGCTGAAGATTGTCCATTGCCCGCACGAATTTGGCTTCAGGCGTTTTCGATTCCTCAAACTCGTCAAAGATTTCCTCAAGGATTTTTTTCTGGTCGTCCGGAAGAATCGAGAAAACCCTTTCCTTTGCTTTGTCCTCGCGTTCTTTCTGCGTCTTTTTTCCTTCGGAATCGTATGCGTAAGTGTCGCCCGCGTCGATTTCAACAATGTCGTGGATAAGGCACATTATCATCACGCGCGAAATGTCGATTTTTTCGTTTGAATATTCCTGAAGAATGTAAGCCATCACAGCCATATGCCATGCGTGCTCGGCGTCGTTCTCGTTCCGTC
Source organism: uncultured Treponema sp. (assembly GCA_964606655.1). Lineage (GTDB taxonomy): Bacteria > Spirochaetota > Spirochaetia > Treponematales > Treponemataceae > Treponema_D. The sequence continues at coordinate 253 of CAZSHF010000066.1, read as the reverse complement.
CGTGGCCTGAAAGATGTGTCTGGCGGAAAACGTTTTTTTCCTTGTCGATTTCAAGCGCGAACGCAATCTGTCTTTCAAGCCGTTCGTCTGTTGTCTGTCCGTTTTTTATTTGTTCGTCAGCCTTTGAGTTTTTTTCCGTGCGGATTTCTTTCATTTGCGAATAAATTACAGAAAACTGAAGTTCAGGTCAAGGATTTGCCAGGGCTTCCGCATTATAATTTTTTATAAAAAATTTGGTGTTTGGGAGCGGAGC
>CAZSHF010000065.1:0-14782 GCA_964606655.1 uncultured Treponema sp. | reverse complement strand
TTTGACGAACGCGGAAGCCGTTTTTCATAATCGGGTTCTTAAAAACAAGGCATTGTAGGAAACTTCAGTTTCCGAAAATGACTTGTTGGCACGCGGAAGCGTGCATATAAATAGGCAAGTTTGAGACTCAAACTTGAAGTTAAATGCGGCTGCGATATTTCCGCAGACGCATTTAAACTTTCTTGCCGAGAGTGCATTTTTGCATGGTTTTATAAAAGTCGACATTTGGGGTTTTATTCGACTTTGAATCTTCCGATAAGCTCGTTTATGTCGTCGAGTTCGTCTTTAGTCTTGAAAGCCAGATCCGAAACATTCTGCGTCGCCTGGCTGATTTCCTTTGAGCCTGTCGCCATTTCATCCATGCTTCCCAGAATCGTGTGTGAAATTTCATTCAGTTGATTCATGTCTGAAGAAACATTGTTCAAGGCTTCGTGCAAGGCTTTCGCGCTTTCGTCGACAATCACAGATTCGCTTTTCATGTTTGTGAGCGCTTCAAGGATTTGCGAAGAGCCGCCGGTCTGCTCTTCCATAGCGTTTGAAATCTGCATTACAAGCGGATCGACTGTGTTCACCTGATTGTCGATTGAATCAAAACTCTGCATTGAAAGTTCGGAAAGCCTTCCGCTTTCAAGGATAAGGTTCGTGATGTCTTTGATGTTCTCGTCAATCGCTTTCGCCTGGTTTCCTGAATCCTCCGCGAGTTTACGGATTTCGTCCGCGACAACCGCGAATCCTTTTCCGGCTTCTCCTGCGTGTGCGGATTCAATCATCGCGTTCATCGCAAGAAGGTTTGTCTGCGAGGAAATCGATTTGATTGTGTTGTTCGCGTCGGCAAGGCTTTTTGATTTCTCTTCAATCTGTTTGATTACATCGGTTGTCGTCTTTGTGTTTGTCGAGCCTTCGTTGATTAAATCCTTGAGCTCAGAGAACGAGTCTGCCAGCGCGCCCGTCGACTTTGAAACAGAACCGATGTTTCCAATCATCTCTTCGATTGCGGCGGAAGATTCTGTTATGTCGGAAGTCTGTGCGACAATGTTCTCGTTCAGGTTCACCATCTTTGAATACGACGCTTCGATAACTCCGTTTGTGTTTTTAAGCGCCTGTGACTGCGCGTCAGACTGGTTTTTCACGGATTCGATGTTCGACATGATTTCTACAGTCGCGCTTGCGGTTTCATGCGATGCGGCTTCCAGATCGGCTACAATGTCGCGCAAATCCTGAGCTTTGCTCAGAACGTTTTTTATGAGGTTTCCGTTCATTTCAATGTATTTGTTGAATCCTTTGTTCAGCGCGGTGAATTCGTCGTTTCCTTTTACCGGAAAACGGAAAGTCAGGTCAGCGTCTTTTGAGCAAAGCGCGTCAACCGATTTCCGTGTCGCGACCAGAGGGCGTGTTACGAAAACAATGAACAGCGTGATAATCAGAACAATGACAGCGATGTTTGTGAAAGACTGAGTGCCGATAATTACTCTTCTAAGAAGATGAACCGCATTTTTCATGATTTGAATTGAATCTCCGACAAAAAATGAGACTTCATCTCTGTCAAGCGGCCAGTAGCAACCGATGACATCGTTTCCGTTTATGTCCACCCGTCCGTTCCAGGTCTGTCCGTTCTGAAGAGCCGCGTAGATTTTAGGGTCAAGGGTTTGTCCTGCTCTTCCTTCTACGGTTGACGCGATAATGCGGTCGTTCTTCAATACCGAAAATTCGCATCCGATGTTGTCACGGATCTGATTCATGAAATTCTGATTTGTGAGATTGTATGAAATCTGGCACGCACCGATAAGTTCGTTCTCTCCGCTTCTCTGGTTTTCCGAATAGACCGGAACGATTGCTCTGGCGATGTATTTGCTGTTTTCGTAGAGCGAAGTCATAATTTTCTCGCCGTTCAAGGCTTTCTGCACATCGCTGGAAAATGTCGTGTTTGACGCGAATCTTGCCGGAGAAACAAGGTTTCCTCTTGTGTTGAAAATCTCGAACGAATCAAGTTCGTTTTCGTTCACAACAGTCTGAAAAATGTTGTTTGTTATTGTCTGACTTATATTTTCGTTGGAAAAAATTGTGTACAGCATTCCGATTTCGTCTGCCACACTTTCAAGGTCTCTGATTTCATCGTTTATCCAGCCGGTTACAGTCGCTTTGCTCCTTGTGATGTTCTGTGAGGATTTTATCCAGCTTCGCTCAAAAGAGAACTGGGTTACTCTGATAAGAATCAATGTCGCAAGAACGATTGCCGCACAAATCGGAACAACGAAAGTTACAGTTACTGATCTGAATTTGTCTTTTTTAGTTTTGGTTTCCAAGATACACCTCTCTTCAGTTTGTAGAAATTTTCACAAAGAAAACTTTTTAAATTCTCTAAGCAAATATAAATTTATTCTATATTCGTATTTGGTTTAAGTCAATTTTTTTGTATTTTATTGAGTTTTTTTGGACATTTTCGCGGTTTTCTGAATGTTTTTTCATGCGCGGTTCAATGTGAGATTTTTTTTCACTCGGATTTTACTTGATTCAATGCGGCATCTTCATAAATCCGAATTCAGAGTGTATAATGTTTTAGGTTCAAGCAGACTTTGAAAGAATCAAGCCTAGAATCAGAACGGGGAATCAAGAGAGGAAAGCAATGAGTTCAAAAAGAAAACTTTTTTTTCGTTATGTTTTTGTTTCTTTTTCATTTTATTTTTGCGTGTTTTTTTGCGGCTGCGCGACAACAGTTCGCTTCAATGTGATCCGTCCAGCCGAACTTGACCTGAACGGAGCGAAGACAATCGCGGTTCTTCCTTTAAAGCAGCCGAGCCAGTTTTACAGTGTTTCCCGGCGTGATACAAAATCTCTTCTTTTTGATTTTTACGATTTTCTTCTTGGAATTGAACGATACGACCCCGAACTTCAGCGGATAAGCGATTATGTGAAAAACGGAATTGAAAACGGACTTCACCGCGCGGCTTACATAAATCCTGTCTCTTCGGAAGCGACAATGGAATATCTTCGCGGAAACAGAAAAGAAAATCCTGCCGATGTTTATCTTGTCGGAGAAATAATTGACTACAGGGTTGACGACAAAAGATTTGAGACTAAAAAACGGCTTTATCAGAATCCGCCTGAACCGAAACCTTCCGAGCCAAAACCGAATTATGCTCCGGATTCTTTGAAAAATCCTCCGCCAAACCCGAACTCTAATCCGAACCAAAATCCTGGTTCAATGCCGAATCCGTATTCTTCTCCTAACCGTGGACCGAACGCTCACTCGGGAATGAATCCTGTTCCTAAAGCGAATCCGCCGGCAAATCATTCAAATCCGTCTTATCAAAAACCGGCAGAACCTGTAAGGCTTGCTCCGAACGAGTTTGTCCGCGGAGATTATATTGTCTCGGAAGAATGGGAAAGGCGAGTGCAGTTCAATATCCGTTACCAGATTGTCAGCGGTTCTACAGATGAAATCATCGCGATAAAAACTGAATATGTTTCCGGAACTTCAAGCCGCCGTGATATGCCGCAGGAACTTCCGCCGCCTTTTGTCATAGTTGAGAACAGGCTTTCTTACGTTGTAAGAGACATTCTTCAGGCTCTTCAGCCTTATTCCGAAACAAAAACCCTTTCGCTTCTTTCTTACAAAGACCACGCGGGAATGAAATATGCAGACAGCCTTGCGGACGACGGATATTTTGGAAGCAGTTATGAAGCGTTCTACGAAATTTACAAAAACGAAAATATTTTTGAGGCGGGCTACAATTCCGTGATTCTTCTTGAGGCGCAAGGGAAATTTGAAGAAGCGGAAAAACTCGCCGAGGAAATAGCGTCGTCAATGCCGAACGAGAAAATTTTTTCCGCGTTAAGTGATATTCGTTACGAGCTCAATTCGGCAAAAAGGCTTGAAAAACAGAACGAAGACAGGAATGCTAAATAAATCCAAGTTGAAGCCAAACTGATGAAAAGGGCAGGGCAGGGGATTTTTAAAGTTTCATTTTTTCGGGAAAGGCTTCTTTTCTCATCAAGCCCCACATTTTATCGATGTAGGCGAGCGTGTAGAAATTCTCGTAGTGATGATAGTAAAAACAGCCTTTTTTCGTGAGCGAATAAATTCCGTCTTTCTTTTTCATAAAGCCGGCCAGCCTTGCTAGAAAAAATTCAAGTCCGTACATTCTGCCGAGCTTTACGCCGAAGAATTTTTCAAAATCTTTCGGGTCAAGTCTTGTCGTGTAAAGCGTCCAGAAAAGATAGTAGACCATTCTTTTTCGCCTGCTGAACCTGATTGTAAGCGAGGTAGGAAGATTTCCCTGCCTGATTCTTTTTATGTATTCGTCCACAGAAAACGTGTTCACTTTGAACTGGTTTTTTAAAAGGCTTGTCGCCGAACATCCGAATCCTAAAAAATTCTCGCGTGTCATCGAAGAATATTTTGCGTTTCCGTCATTTGAAAAAGTCCAGATTGAATCTCTACGGTAATTGTGTTCTGCGCAGTAATCTGTGATTTCATCCAAAAGCCTGTGTTTTTCGTTTTTGCTCATCGGAGGAATTTTGCTGGCCGCAAAAGAAAAATCGATGAACGGATAGACCGCAATGTGATTCGCTCCGTTCGAGAACGCTTTTTCAATATCGTCCTTCAAATCATCTGAAATCTGTCCAGGCAAGGCGAAAATAAAATCCATGCTGACTGTCTCAAAGCGGACTTTTTTAAGAGCCGCAAACATTGAAGAAAAGTCGGTTTTCTCGCGTCCAAGAATATTCAAGAATTTTTCGCTGAAAGACTGAATTCCTATGCTGATTTTTGTGATTCCTGCGGATTTTAGTTCCAGAAGAGTTTTTTCGGTCACATTTTCGGGATGAAGCTCGATTCCGATTCCTTCTGTGATTTCAAAATAATTTTCAAGAGCGCCGATGATTTCTTTGATTCTTGAAGAAGCGAGCGAAGGAGTTCCGCCGCCAAAATAAAGGCTTGTGACTTTTTTCTTTTTTTCCGTTCTTGAATATTGAGTGCTTGAATACTGCGAGCCTATAATTCTGATTTCTTCAATCAGCGAATCGATGTAGGAATCGCATATTTTTTTGTCGTAGATTTGTTTGCAGTAAGGGCAGAACGCGCAGATTTTTCTGCAGAACGGAATGTGGACATAAAGCCCGAGGTTTTCCAGGTTTTTGTAGTCCAGAAAATTATCGTATTCGTTTGTGAAAGTAAAAGGCGAAAGAGATTTTGTAAGCCACATTCTGCTTGCTGTTGTCATAAAACTCATTTTCCGGTTTCCTCTTCTGGTTTATCGTTTTGTGTCTTTTGCAGGAACAGACGACCGCTGTCATACAAATTTAAGGTACGTTTTAAGGACTTCAAGACAGACTTTCAGGTTTCCTTTGAAGAGCAATGTGTATTCTGCGACAAACCAGTAGCCGCACTGTTCGCAAAGTCCTGGCACTTCAATGCATCTGCCGCAGACGCTGAGCTTTCCGTTTTCCATCACAACGCATTGATGACACGGAGTCGGAAAAGAGTTGTCCACAAGATATTTCATCGACGAGCGCAGATTAAAAATCGGCATTCCTTCGTCCATAAGTTCTTTTATTGTGTCGCAGCATATCTGCTTTTCTTCCTTTGACAAGGCAAGTTCTTTTGTGTCTGGATAAGGCGTGTGAAAATTAAAGCTGACCGCGCGGACATTTTTCAGGCGGTTTGCTGTGTGCACAACATCTTTGATTGTTTCTTTGTTGATTTTATTTATCGCCATATAAAAACAGATGTTGTCGCTTGCAGAATTTTCAATATTTTTCATAATCTGGTCGTACACATTTCCGCGGATTTCGTTGTGCTTTTCCCGGTTTCCGTCAATGCTAAGAAGAATCAGGTCCGCTTCAGGAAGATTCAAAGGGAAAGTTCCGTTTGTAACCGTGTTCACAATCATAAATCCCATCTGTTTAGCTTCGGTTACAAGGTCGCGCAAAGTCTTTCCTTCAGATTCCCAAAGGAAAATTTCTCCTCCGCAGAAAAACAGAATTCTCACGCCCATTTCATAAAGGGTTTTCATTTCCGATTTTATCTGGCTGTAAGGATGAACAATTGCTGTCAGGTTGTTCACAGAGCAGTGTTTGCAATGGAGATTGCATTTGTCAGTCAGAATGATTGTTCCTAGAATCGGCTTCTTTTGCCTGAACAGAAATGTCTTTACTCCAAATATTATAAAATAAAACAGCTGGGATTTTGTCATTTTTTGATTATGATGAAAGACTTTTGAATTTTCAATAAAGCGTTTTGAATGTGTTTTGAATGAAAGTTGAAAGATTTTTGTGCGGATAAAAATGTCGCAGAAGAAAAATGTCGATTGGAAAACCCGCCGAATTGCGTTAAACTTGCTTTATGAAAAATCTTAGAGTTTTGCTTCCAGTGTTTGCTTCAGTTTTGATTTTTTGCCTGTGTTCGTGCAGAGCCGAAGTTTTTTATCCTGCGGAATACAATTGGATAGACACATCGGATGTTCCCTTCTACGATTCAGTTTACGGCGAAGGATTTTCAAAAGAATCCGACTGCACAAAAATCACTTCAAACGGAACTTACAATGCTTCTTCTGGAAAATATAGAATTCTGAACTGGCTGCTTTCTTATGACATTGAAAACGACGGAAAAAACAGGCAGATTTCCGCTGTGTACGGATTTGAAGCAAAAGTGAAAAGCGTTTTTCAAGACGGAGAGGCTGGAATCCAGTGGATGAATGAAAAAAACTACGATTTTTACTGGTTCAGAATTGGTGGAGACGGCACATTCAGAATACAGACTTCAATAGGCGATAAAAAGGAAACTCTTTGTAATATTCCTTCTGCTGAATCAGGCATACAAACCGGCGAGTTCAATACAATAAAAGTAGAAGGACTTCCGAATCGGGCCACGAATGTTCATGTGAACGGAAAACAGGTTTGCACAATCGAGGCAGAAAATTTGGCAATCACTCCAGGAAGATTAGCATACGCGTATTCGTGCAAAAGCGGCGGCAACGCATGGATTCAGCTTTTGAGTTACCAGCAAGTAAAATAAAAAAGGCACTCCAGACCGAAGTGCCTTTTCGTTCCTTAATATAAAAAAACTAGAAGGTCAAATGTCGAGTTTTCTTCGCGAACAGTAAAAAATGTACGTAGGCAAGGTTCCGATTTGAAAAACAATCTGCACAAGTGAGTTATAAAACTTGAAAATTGCAGGCAAAACCTGTTTGGTGATCTAGATAAACTTAACCATCATAATTTTTTGACGAACGCGGAAGCCGTTTTTCATAATCGGGTTCTTGCCGAAAGTACATATTTTGCTAATACATTAAAACTCGACATTTGACCTAGAAACTTCCTGCAACCGCGACTGCACATGCTACAGTACAGTAAGCAACCTTGGTTGCTTTACGAGTTTTGGACAAGCCAAAACTCGCCGGCTGCAATTGATTTCACAGTTCTTCAGATTTCTTTTTATAATCAAAAACTTCCTGCAACCGCGACCGCGCATGCTACAGTGCAGCCGACCATCGGGTTGTTTCCCATTCCCATAAAGCCCATCATTTCAACATGAGCCGGAACAGAAGAGCTTCCTGCAAACTGAGCGTCAGAGTGCATTCTTCCCAAAGTGTCTGTGAATCCGTAAGAGGCAGGACCTGCCGCCATGTTGTCCGGATGCAAAGTTCGTCCTGTTCCGCCGCCGCTTGCTACAGAGAAGTAGTTTTTGCCGGCGAGAAGCCGTTCTTTCTTGTAAGTTCCTGCGACAGGATGCTGGAATCTTGTCGGGTTTGTGGAGTTTCCTGTGATAGAAACATCGACATCTTCGTGCCACATTATCGCGACGCCTTCACGGACATCGTCCGCTCCGTAGCATTTTACGATAAGTCTGTCAGGATTGCTTCCGTACGGAACTTCTTTTACAACTTTCAAAGCCTTGTCTGTTCCTTCTCCGTTGAAATAATCAAACTGAGTCTGAACATAAGTGAATCCGTTTATTCGGCTGATAATCTGGGCGGCGTCCTTTCCAAGACCGTTCAGGATAACGCGGAGCTTGTTCTTTCTTACTTTGTTCGCGTTCGCAGCGATTTTGATTGCTCCTTCCGCCGCTGCGAAAGATTCGTGTCCTGCCAAGAAGGCAAAGCACTGTGTTTCTTCAGAAAGAAGACGCGCGCCAAGGTTTCCGTGTCCAAGCCCGACTTTTCTGTCGTCCGCAACGCTTCCAGGAAGACAGAACGCCTGCAATCCTTTTCCGATATTTGCCGCCGCGGCAGAACCGGTTTTGTCTCCAGTTTTTTCCGCTTCTTTTATAGCAATCGCCGAGCCTAAAACATAAGCCCACTTTGCGTCTTCAAAACAAATCTGCTGTGTTGACTGGCAGATTTCATAAGGATCGAATCCGCGCGATTTGCAAAGTTCCTGCGCTTCTTTCAAGCCTTTTTCGCCTTCAGAAAAACCATATTCTTTAAGAGCCTTGTTCACCTGCGGAATTCGGCCTTCGTAATCTTCAAATAATGTACTCATAATTCTTTCCTCTTCTGCGCCTATTCTTTTCTCGGGTCGATAAGCCGAACCATTCCCTGCTCAGCAGTCACGCGTCCGTAGTGTGTTCTTGCTTTTTCAATCGCTTCTTTTGAATCAACGCCAGCCTTCAGAGCGTCCATAAGTTTTCCGAAGTTTATGCAGTTGTATCCGATAATCTGGTTGTCTTTGTCAACAGCGCAGGTTTCAACATAGCCTTCTGTCATCTCAAGATAGCGAGGACCTGTTTTTCGTGTAGCGAACATTGTTCCGACCTGAGAACGAAGATTTTTTCCCAAGTCTTCAAGTGAAGCGCCGACTTTCAGTCCGTCTTTTGAATATGCGGACTGGGAACGGCCGTAAACAATCTGAAGGAAAAGTTCGCGCATTGCAGTGTTGATTGCGTCGCATACAAGGTCAGTGTTCAAGGCTTCAATCAAAGTTTTTCCGATGAGAATTTCGCTTGCCATTGCAGCCGAGTGTGTCATTCCGGAGCAGCCGATTGTTTCAACAAGCGCTTCCTCGATGATTCCGTCCTTGATGTTGAGAGAAAGTTTGCAAGCGCCCTGCTGCGGAGCACACCAGCCGATTCCGTGTGTGAATCCTGAAATGTCTTTGATTTCTTTTGCCTGAACCCATTTTCCCTCTTCCGGGATAGGGGCAGGTCCGTGATATGCGCCTTTTGCCAAAGGACACATATGCTCTACTTCTGCTGTGTAAATCATAGTAACTCCTATAGAATGGAATTACAGAAATTTGAAGGATTAGCCAGATCCGTCACTTTCCTGTAAATAAAACCGTCTTGATAAAACGGGAATGTCGGAATAAAAATATCATTTTTAATAGTATTTTTCAATAAAGCGGAATAATCTGAATAAGCAGAACAAGGTAAACTTTTCTTGAAAACGGACAAACCCATAAACCTAAAACTTTGGGATTGAAAAACAGTCGTGATTTTGTTTAATCCAAGCCTTTAGGTTTCTGGATTTCGGTTAGATTTCTACGCGATTAAATACTAGAGGAATATTATCACGAGGACACGATACGCGATAAAACACGGATTGGCGGCAAAATAAAATCGTTGACTAAAACCACAAGAATGTATATCTTTAAAACCGATTAGCACTGACTAACCTTGACTGTTCGCGTCATGGCAAAATGACACAGCCAAATCCGTTGTTTTTCTGTGAATAAGACTTTCTTGAACGGGAATGTCGATTCGTTTATTAAAGTTCTGCTGAATTTTTTAAGGCGGCGGTGCTAATCACAATTTTTTTTTTACTTTCAATATTTTAAGGAGATTACTGATGAGTTGCATGGAAATTACTAAAGTTGTCGGACGCGAAATTCTTGATTCCCGCGGAAACCCGACTGTCGAAGCGGAAGTTTATCTTGCGGACGGAACAATCGGTCGCGGAACTGCGCCTTCCGGAGCGTCTACCGGGGAATTTGAAGCGCTTGAACTCCGTGACGGCGACAAAAAACGCTACCTTGGAAAAGGCGTTACAAAAGCGGTTGAAAACATCAACACGGCAATCAGCAAGGCTGTTGTAGGGCTTTCAGCGTCTGACATTTACGCCGTTGACACTGCGATGATTAAAGCGGACGGAACAAAAGATAAATCAAAACTTGGAGCGAACGCGATTCTTGCGGTTTCAATCGCGGCAAGCCGCGCGGCTTCCCTTTCGCTTGGAATTCCTCTTTACAGATTCCTTGGCGGAATTCAGGGAACAAAACTTCCTGTTCCGATGATGAACATTCTGAACGGCGGAGCGCACGCGACAAATTCAGTTGATGTCCAGGAATTTATGATTATGCCGGTCGGCGCGCCTTCTTTTAAAGAAGCGTTGCGCTGGTGCGCGGAAGTTTTCCACAATCTTCAGAAAATCCTTAAAGAAAAAGGACTTGCGACTTCGGTCGGAGATGAAGGCGGATTTGCTCCGAACCTTTCAAGCGACGAAGAGACAATCGAAACAATTCTTGACGCTGTAAAAGCGGCAGGCTACGAACCTGGAAAAGATTTCAGAATCGCGATGGACGCAGCCGCTTCTGAATGGAAATCTCCGAAAGGAAAAGGTTTTTATCATCAGCCTAAATCAGGAAAAGATTTCACGACCGACGAACTCATCGCGCACTGGAAATCGCTTTGCGAAAAATATCCGATTATATCTATAGAAGACGGACTTGACGAAGAGGATTGGGACGGCTGGCAGAAACTTACTAAAGAACTCGGCGAAAAAGTTCAGCTTGTCGGCGACGACTTGTTTGTCACAAACACAGAACGTCTTTCAAAAGGAATTAAAGTCGGAGCCGGAAATTCAATCCTTATCAAGCTGAACCAGATTGGTTCGGTTTCCGAAACGCTTGAAGCAATCAAAATGGCGCACAAAGCAGGCTACACAGCGATTTCTTCTCACCGTTCGGGAGAAACAGCGGACACAACAATCGCGGATTTGGCGGTCGCCTTGAACACTTGCCAGATTAAGACAGGAGCGCCAAGCCGTTCTGAACGCGTTGCAAAATACAATCAGCTTTTGCGCATTGAAGAGGAACTCGGAGATGCGGCTTGCTATCCGCAGATGAGCGCGTTCAATGTTACAGGCTTTTAGTTTTTGATTCTGTAATTTTATAAAATTGAATCATAATTGCTGGGAATCGGCGTTTTCCGTTTCCCGGCTTTTTTTTCGTTTTTTAGGAAGGCTTGAGCCTAATCCGTTTTTTTGAATCCGATAAAATTTTCATCGCTGAAAATGCTTTTCGGCGAAAGTTCTAATCAAGCAGGAAAGGCGGATTTTTGTTTTAACTGATTTATCAAGCGTCAAAATCGTGTTTCAGAAAGTGTTTTTAAAATTGCGTGTGCTTCAAAAATTGTTGACAGCAGCAAAATGTTTTTTTACAATGTTCACAAATTGAACAAACTAATATGAAATACGGCGGAAAACAGTTTTGAATCAGGATTTGACGCTTCTTCAAAATATAAACGAGACTCTTGTCGCGATGCCGACTGCGAACCAGCGTGAACTTGCAAAAAACGCGGATGTTTCAATCGGGCTTATGAACGCGGTTTTAAAGCGATTTGCTGAACGCGGCTGGATTATGCTGAAAAACGTGAACGCCCGAAAAATCGCTTACGCGCTTACAGACGAAGGTTTAAGGGAACTGAAAGAGCGAAGCCAGAATTTCGCGAAACGAACTTTTGCGCTCGCCGCCGAATACAATCAGATTCTTTTTGAAAAAATCCTTGAGGCGAAAACATTCGGAAAACAGAGCGTGATTCTTTACGGAAAAAGTTATATAAAATTTCTGATTGAATATGCTTCAGAAAAAGCAAAAATTAACTTTGAAGAACGCGATATTGATGATACAATTGATTTCAGTTCGTTCTGTCTGGTCGGCGAGCTTGAAGACGAACAGACTCAAAAACGACTTGAAGAGGGCGGGGCGATAAAGGTTCTTGATTTGATTGAAAATTCCGAGGCGGCAAGATGAGCATTTTCTGCATTTCTGTCCGCACAGGATTTGAGGAAAAATTCAAGGAAAGCGTCGAGCCTGTCTTTGAAAAATCTTTGGAAACAGTGAACGGAATTGTCCATCTTCTGAAAAAGAAGATGCGTCTGAAAACCGGAAAAGAATATTTTGAACAGTTTTTTCCGGGTTATGTTTTTTTTGAAACTGAAGAAAACGATGCGGCAAAATTCAGGTTTTTCCATAAAGGAAAAGGTTTTTTGCGTTTCCTGCCTTCAGGAAGCCTTCCCCGTCCTTTGGAAAACAAGGATTTGGAAATTGTAAAAACAATCATGAACTGCGGAAGCGTGATGGGAATCGTTCCTGTGGATTTTGATAAAAACGACCGCATTGTGATTGTTGAAGGACCGCTAAAAGATATGAGCGGAAAAGTTGTCGCGGTGAACAAACGGAACAAGCGTCTGAACATAGAACTTGAATTTATGGGCGGCGCAAAAATCGTGGGTTTGTCATACGAAGTTGTGAAGAAGTTGTGAATTAAGGATATAAAACGGCGTCTGGTTTTATAAATCGTTCTGGATTTTACAAAGCCGACAATTGCCTTGATTTTAATATACAGCCGATTTTTGAAGCGGATCTTGGTTCAAGAGCGTGGATCAGCGGCGGTCATTGATTTTTTTAGACGGCGGAAGAATTGTCTGATTTCTGCTGATGGCTGTTCTGTGCAGTTTTTCAGCATTTCTGTTTTCAGATATTCTTTGTGAGTGCATTTTAAAACGCTCGTTGTTTCCGATGGAAAAGTTATATTTAAAATTAGGGGAAATTAGGGGAAATTAGGGGAAAATTTCCCCTAATTTGTTGAAAAATACGTTTTTCTATGTTATTTTTTAATCATGATAGAAAATCCGCCTGAACTTCCGTTTGACGGAAACGCACTTGAAATTCTCTTTGATGAAAAATATTCCGCTCATCTAAAAAAAGCGGACGATGAATATCTTTACTGGAGCAAAGCAAAATACATTTCGCCTAAAGATGTTTTGCCTGAAAATTTCTGGGCGGCGATAAAATATTCAAGAAGAAGCAAGTCAAGACAGATTCAGTTCAACAATAAATACACTTTTAGTTTTTTTGAAACGCTTTTTATGCAGCGGCTTCTGCATGAGTTTGACATGAATTTCGGCGGAACTCTGATTTCATCTGACACAGTTTCTGAAAAACAAAGGCAATCGTATTTAATAAGCTCTTTGATGGAAGAGGCGATTGCTTCAAGCAAAATGGAAGGCGCGGCGACAACAAGAAAAGTCGCGAAGGAAATGCTGATTCGCCATTCAAGGCCGAAAGACAAAAGCGAACAGATGATTGTGAACAATTACAGCACAATCCGCTATCTTTCAGAAATAAAAAACGAAAATCTGACTCCGGCGATGATTCTTGAAATCCATAAAAGAATCACGGAAAAGACGCTTGAAAATCCGGACGACGAAGGAAAGTTCAGAAGCGAAGACAATATTGTAGTTCAGGATGCGGTAAGCGGAGAAATCGCTCATGTTCCGCCGGCGGCTCTGGAAATCGAGCCATTTATAAAGGATTTGTGCGATTTTGCGAACACGGACAGAGAATTCATTCATCCGATTGTAAAAGCGATAATCATTCATTTTATGATTTCGTTTCTTCATCCTTTTGCAGACGGAAACGGAAGGACGGCTCGTTCTCTTTTTTACTGGTTCATGCTCAAAAAAGGCTACTGGATTACGGAATTCCTTTCGATTTCGCGCGTGATTTACGGAAGCAAGTCGCAGTATGAAAAATCGTTTTTGTATACGGAAATCGACGGCTGCGATTTGAATTATTTCATTCAGTACAATCTTGAGGTTCTGCACAAAGCCTTTGATGAGCTGAATGTTTACTTGAAGCGCAAGACAGACGAACAGAACGCTCTGCTGGAATACAGAAACGAAGGAATCAGCGAGCGTCAGGCGCAAATCCTGAAAGTCATAGCTAAAAGCCCGAAAAAGATTTTCATCGCAAAAGACTTTGAGACACGTCTAGGCGTTTCCATAAAAACCGCACGAACAGACTTGGAAGAACTTGTAAAACGCGGATTTGTAGAATCTGTTCCAGTGAACAAAAGGCTTGTCGGATATGTGGGGAAGTGAAAGATAAAATTTTACAGCCTAGATAAAAATCTCATTATCAGTTGAATTCATCTTTAATAATATATCTCATTTGTAAAAATACAAAATGTCAAATTTTTCTCGCATAGCAAAAAATACAATCGCACTTTATTTCCGGCAGATTCTCATAATGCTTGTGTCGCTCTACACGGTGCGCGTTGTGCTTGCAACGCTTGGCACTGAGGATTACGGAATCTACAACGTTGTGGCGGGCGTGGTAGTCTTGTTCAGTTTTGTGAACAATGCGATGGCTACAAGTGTCCAGCGTTATCTTAATTTTTATCTTGGAAAAGACGACACGGAAAAGACGCAGGAAGTCTACAGCAAAAGCCTTGTGTTTCACGGAATTATCTGCTTGATTTTTATTGTTCTTGCAGAAACTGTAGGGCTTTGGTTTGTAAATCAGAAACTCAATATCCCAGACACAAGAAAAACTGCTGCGTTCTGGTGCTATCAGGCGGCGGTCATTACAACACTTGCAAACATAATGCGGGTTCCGTACAACGCAGTTATAATCGCCTACGAAAGAATGACTTTTTTTGCAGGGCTTAGCATTGTTGAAGCGGTTTTAAAGCTTCTTGTTGTTTTCCTGCTTGTGATTTCCCCTTTTGACAAGCTGATTTTTTACTCATTTCTTTTGACGGCGGTCGCATTTGTGATTCTTG
>CAZSHF010000064.1:0-14901 GCA_964606655.1 uncultured Treponema sp. | reverse complement strand
CCGCCTCAAACGTTTCCGCCGATTTTTTTACCAATTCCGCGCTCGTAGTTTTTCCCGATTTTAGCGCATCCACAGTTTCTTTAATTGTATAAAACATAATTTTCGTTTCCTAAAAAGGGGTTTTAGGGGAAAACGTAAGTTTGCCCCCTAGGAGAAAGGGTAGCACGCAACGAAGTGCGGGCGAAGGGGAAGACTTTCCCCTCCTTATGCCGCCACTCGCAAGTCTCGTGGCGAGCCGTTTTCTCGATGAACCTAAATCGACCCTGTCGGCTCGATTTTTAACGGTTCTTCGATTTATGGAACGCGCCTCTCCCGGTCGCGTTCTTAGCGTTTTTTCGATGAACCTAAATCGACCCTGTCGGCTCGATTTTTAACGGTTCTTCGATTTATGCTCCTTCTCCGACGACTTTTGGCACCTGGAAGTAGCCGTCCATAAATTCTTCTGTTATTTTTTTCACATCCGGAAGCTCAAGGCCGGGAACAACAGTGTCTTCCCGAAGTTTCTCCGCTTCCGTGGAAGGATAAGCGTCGTAAGGATTTTCGCTGTCGTCGTATTTAGAAAGAATGCCGAAATATCCGACAATGTCGCTGACCTGGTTTTTCAGCGTTTCAAGATTTGTGCTTTCAGGCGAAAGACGCGAAAGGTAAAGAAGATTTCCAAGCGTCTCCTCGTCAATTTGTTTGTGAGTACTCATGCTTTTCATTATAAAAAAAATCAGCGGCTTAGACAATTACAGCGTTTTTTGCGCGGTTTTCAGAATCAGAGAAAAGGCGGAAAAACATCAGGAAAAATCGTGTCAATCGGATAAGTCGCGTGAGTGTTGTAAAGATTTATGCAGCTTGTGGGCTTTAAAAGCACAGCAGGAAAACCTGAATAATCATCGAAAAACATTTCGTCTGGAACAGAAACCTCGCCCAAAGCCATTATCTCTTCGTCGGAGAAATTATCAGGAAGAAACATCACAATATTTTTTTCGCTGTCCGAATACATCGCAAGATTCATAAATGCCTCCCGAAAACCAGGCTAGTTTTCCGAAACCGTGATGTACGCGGTCTCAGTCTGCCAGTCAAAAAGCATATTCACGCACGCGTTTTCAATCAGCGTGATGAGCCGTTTAAGCTCGAGCGTTCCCATTTCAGAGACAAGTTTATTCGCGTAAGCCGAGCTTGAAGTGTCGAACCATTTTGAAATCTCGTTTTCTGTAATGCGGCGTTTTTCGTTCAGGATTTTGCTTGCGGCGTTCACTTTGAACCCTTTCTTTTCAAATTCCGATTTTATCGATTCAAGACTCCAGCTGAAAAGAGAATTTTCTTTGTCGGAAAAAAATTCGTTCTCCGTTTTTTCCATTTTTTCAAGCGAGTCTAGATAAGGCTCTGAGGAAGAAGGGGTTAGAATCTGTTCCTTGATGAGCCTTGAGATTCTCTGTCCGTTTGAAGGGATTCTCTGCGAAATCACAATCTTCCAGCCTTCGGCAAGAGGACTTTCAAATCCGCCTGAGTTTCCGCCTGAAAGTTTTTCCGACTCGGCATCGTATTTGTCGTAGTTGTCCTGATCGTAACGCCTTGCAGAATTATCAGAACCGCCGGCTTCTGTCTCAGAAAGCGTCGCCGCCTTTTTTGGATTCACGATAAACGAAAAAGACTCCGCGAGCGCCTTTATCGAATCAAGGCTTACAAAGGGATCACGGAAAAATATTCTGTCGAAAACCGCGCCGCCGTACTGGAATTTCACGATAAGCTTATAGAATTCGGCAGGCGGCAGAAATCCGTTCGCGTTTGCTTCCGGCCGGAAAAGAAGAACAGGCTTGTCAAGGTCGCCTAAAGTCCGTCCGTACTGCTCCAGGATTTCCATTCCTTTTTTTGTGCGGCAGACTCCGCAAGTGACGCCTTCTGGAGTTTTGCGTTCGACTTCCCAGAGCAAAAGCCCGTCGTCCGCGTTCCAAATCAAGCTTCTGTGATGGCGCAAAAGAGATGCCATCGAAATCATCGTGTCGCGAAGACCAAGCAGAACTTCCGCGCGGTTTGTGTCAAGCCGGTTTCTCCATTGCCTGTCGGCTTTGTCCAGAGCGGATTCACGGACTTCGTTTTTCGGACTGAATGTAAGGTTCTCCGCCTTTTTGTCGGTTCCGCTTTTAAAATGCTCGTTTATCCACCATTCGCTTATCGGATTCACGCCGAACTCTGACTTTGCCTTTTCCTGCTTTTCGCGGAACGCTTTGTTCGCCTCATCATTCAAGCCGTCAAAATGTCCTTCAAAAAGCGAATCCGCGTTCTTTGAGCCGGTTTCCTCTGAATCTTCCTTCTGCGGCTTTTCAAGAATCGCAGCAATCTGAAGCTCGCGGCGGCTTAAAACCTCATCGCGGATTTTGTTTTCGTATCCTTGAGTGCTCGGAGTGTAAAAAACGCGTCCCATAAGAGCGTCGGGAAGATACTGCTGGGCGACCCAATGGTCTCTGTAGGCATGAGGATAAAGATAGCCTGAACCGTGCCCGAAACCTTCCGCGTCGCGCGAAGAATCCTTCAAATGATTCGGAACATCCGCATCTTCCTTTTCAACGGAGGATAGAGCGTCGAAAAAAGCCATTGAGCTGTTGGATTTTGGCGCAGTTGCAAGATAAAGCGCCGCATGAGCCAGAAAATATCGTCCTTCAGGAAGCCCGACCCTGTCAAATGCAGAAGCACAGCTTTCTACAACTGTAATCGCGTTCGGATCTGCTAGTCCTGTGTCTTCGCAAGCGGAAATCAGCATTCTCCGGAAAATAAAATGCGGATCTTCTCCGGCGCGGACCATTCGGGAAAGCCAGTACATCGCCGCGTCAGGGTCGCGGCCGCGGAGGCTTTTTATGAACGCGCTTATCACATCGTAATGATAGTCGCCATCGCGGTCGTAAAGCACAACTTTTTTCTGAATTGACTCTTCTGCTGTTTCTTTTGAAATATAAATTGTCGAGCCTGGAGCCGGAACCGGAGGATTTTCATCGGGCGCCCATTTTTCAGGAGTTGTCTCGACAGCAAGCTCAAGAGCGTTCAAAAGAGAGCGCGCATCTCCGTTCGCCGTGTCAATCAAATGTTCCAGAGCTCCGTCCTCAAACTGGATTTTCCAGCGACCATAACCGCGTTCAGCATCATTTATTGCCTGCTCCGCGGCCTTTTTCAAATCATCTTTTTCAAGAGGCTTAAGCTGAAAAACACGCGAACGGCTTACAAGCGCCTTGTTCACTTCAAAAAAAGGATTTTCAGTTGTCGCTCCGATTAAAATAATCGTTCCGTTTTCGACCCACGGAAGAAGGGCGTCCTGCTGGCTTTTGTTCCAGCGGTGAACCTCATCGACAAACAGAATCGTGCGGCGGCTGTAAAGACTGAAATATTCCTCCGCCTGCTTTATTGAAGAACGGATATCCTGAACTCCAGTCAGAACCGCGTTCAGAGTTATGAAATTTGATTTTGTGTGGTTCGCGATTACACGCGCGAGAGTTGTTTTTCCAGAGCCGGGCGGTCCGTAGAAAATCACAGAAGAAAGCTGGTCTGCCGCAATCGCGCGTCGCAAAAGCCGGCCTTTTCCGACAATGTGGTCCTGACCGATATACTCATCAAGATTTCTCGGCCGCATTCGGGCAGCCAGAGGCTCACGGATTAAATTTGACGAAGAAAAAAGCGAATCATTTGCCATCAGGTGAATTATAACACATTTACGCCTTGCGGCAAAACATTACGCGTTGATCTGGTCAATTCTCATCAATGAAGGATTTTCAGAAGGATTTTCAAGCGCCTTGTACTGCTGCAAAAGCTCTTTTTCCTTTAAAGAAATTTTTGTCGGAATCTGGACTATGATTTTTATGTACAGGTCGCCGGCCTTGTCCGGATTTGAAGTGTAAGGAACGCCTTTTCCGCGTATCTTCAGAAGTTTTCCCGAAGTTGTGCCGGCAGGAACTGTAAACGAAATCGATTTTCCGTCAAGAGACTGGAAAGAAACTTCCGCGCCCAATATAGCCTGAGTGAATGAAACAGGAAGAGCGCAGTACAAATCCTGTCCGTCGCGTTCAAAATACGGATGCTGGGCGACATGAATCACGACAATAAGATCTCCGCTAGGACCGCCGTTTTCGCCTGCGTCTCCCTGATGGGGAATCGAAATGCGTTTTCCGTTATCGACACCGCACGGAATTTTCAGCGTCATCTGAGTGCTTTTCTCAAGGCTTCCTCTTCCGCCGCACACTTTGCAAGGCTTCTCGATTTTCATTCCGGTTCCCTGACAGTCAGGGCAAGGCTGCTGGACAGAAAAGAACCCCGCGCTTCTTCTGACCTGGCCTGCGCCGTTGCAGGTTGTGCAGGTCTTTTTTGACGAGCCAGGAGCGCAGCCTGTTCCCTTGCATTCAGAACAGGATTCAGTATGTTTGTAGCGGATTTCTGTCTTTGTTCCGTAAACCGCCTCTTTGAAAGTAAGATTCAAATCATAGCGCAGGCTCGCGCCTTCAACCGGGCCGCCTCTTCTTCTTGATGAAGAGCGTGAAGAGCCGCCAAAGAAATTTTCAAATATGTCGGAAAATCCGCCGCCCATTCCGCCGAACAAATCGCTGAAATCGTGGAACGCGTGCGAATACTGAGCGCCGCCGCCCATCTGCTCGTCAACACCGGCAAAACCATACTGATCGTAAAGCGGACGTTTTTTGTCATCAGAAAGAACCTCATACGCTTCTGTCGCTTCGCGGAATTTTGACTCCGCCTCTTTGTCGCCTGGATTTCTGTCAGGATGATATTTTATCGCAAGTTTTCTGTAAGCCTTTTTTATATCATCAATGGATGCGTTTTTCTCAACTCCTAAAACTTCATAATAATCGCGTTTTGCCATTTTCAAATTTCCTTTTGAAAAAATATACCACTGTTAAAGAAAAAATTGCAAGCACAGTGTTTTTCCGGGCTTGCAATTTTTTTGTTCAGCCGGACAGCTCCGGCCGGATTTTAGTTTTAGTCTTCGTGGACTTCGTATTCAACGTCGTCCGCAGAACCTTTGTCGAACTTTGAATCGTTCTTGGTTTCAGACGAACCTGCGTCCGCATTTCCAGAAGCCGCGGAATCTGAAGCGCCTGCGTTTCCTGCCGCACCCTGCTGTTTGTATATTTCCTCCGCCATCTTGTAGGAAGCCTGCTTCAGCTCTTCGGTCTTCGCTTTTATGTCCGCTGTGTTGTCGGTTTCAATCGCCTTCTTCAAAGCGGCGACCGCGTCATTAATCTTCTGTTTTTCAGCATCTGAAATCTTGTCGCCGACTTCGCCCAAAGTCTTTTCTGTCTGGTAAACCAGACTGTCGGCTTCGTTTTTAGCGTCGACGGCTTCGCGTTTTTCCTTGTCAGCGGCCGCGTTCGCCTCGGCGTCTTTTACCATGCGGTTTATTTCCTCTTCGCTCAATCCTGAAGAAGAAGTAATCTGAATATGCTGCTCTTTCTGGGTTCCCAGATCCTTTGCGGAAACGTGGACGATTCCGTTCGCGTCGATGTCGAATGTGACTTCAATCTGTGGAGTTCCGCGCGGAGCCGGAGGAATGCCTACAAGGTCAAAGTTTCCAAGAGTTCTGTTCTGCGCCGCCATTTCGCGTTCGCCCTGAAGAACATGGATAGAAACCGCTGTCTGTCCGTCAGTCGCAGTAGAGAAAATCTGACTCTTCTTTGTAGGAATTGTCGTGTTCCGCGGAATGAGTTTTGTCATCACGCCGCCCATCGTCTCGATTCCCAAAGAAAGAGGAGTAACATCGAGCAAGAGAATGTCTTTCACATCGCCTTTGAGAACGCCGCCCTGAATCGCCGCGCCGATTGCGACCGCTTCGTCAGGATTAACAGATTTTGAGCCTTCTTTTCCGAAAATCTGCTTTACGATTTCCTGGACTTTCGGCATTCGGCTTGAACCGCCTACAAGCAGGATTTCATCTATTTTGTCGGCAGAAAGCTTTGCGTCTGCAAGCGCTTTCCGGCAAGGTTCTTTTGTTCTTTCAAACAGGTCTTCTGTCATCTGCTCGAACTGAGCACGTGTCAGGCTTTTCTGAAGATGCTTTGGTCCTGTCGTGTCCGCTGTGATGAACGGAAGATTTATATCTGTCGAAGTCTGGTTGGAAAGCTGAATCTTCGCGTTTTCCGCCGCTTCACGAAGTCTCTGCATGGCCATCGCGTCGCCGGACAAGTCGATTCCTGTGTCGCCTTTGAATTCTTTGATGAGCCAGTTGATAATCGCCCTGTCCCAGTCATCGCCGCCAAGATGAGTGTCGCCGTTTGTGGACTTGACTTCAAAAACTCCGTCAGCAAGCTCAAGGATAGAAATATCGAAAGTTCCGCCGCCCAAATCGTACACAGCGATTGTCTTTTCATCTTTCTGGTCCTGCTTGAATCCGAAAGCCAAAGATGCGGCTGTCGGCTCGTTTATGATTCGCTTTACATCAAGACCTGCGATTTTTCCTGCGTCTTTAGTCGCCTGCCTCTGGGCATCGTTGAAGTAAGCCGGAACTGTGATAACAGCTTCTGTGACAGGCTCGCCAAGATAATCCTCAGCGGTCTTTTTCATCTTCTGAAGAACGAAGGCTGATATTTCCTGAGGAGAATATTCCTTTTTCTCTCCGTTCTGTTCAATTTCAATCCGCACATCTTCGCCGTGGTCAAGAAGTTTGTACGGAAGCTTTGTCGCTTCGCCCTGAAGCTCTGAGAATCTGTGTCCGATAAGACGTTTTACAGAATAGACAGTGTTCTTCGGATTTGTAATCATCTGGTTTTTTGCTGTCTGGCCGACAATCCTGTCGCCTTTGGCTGTAAAACCGACAACCGACGGAGTTGTGCGTCCTCCTTCTGAATTCTGGATCACGACCGGCTCGCCGTTTTCCATCACGGAAACACAAGAGTTTGTTGTTCCCAAGTCAATTCCAATAATCTTAGACATAATATTTGCTCCTTAACTAATTACTGTTTTTATGGAAAGTCAAAATTACTTCCGCAATTTTTGAGGCGATATTTGCAACGCAAACTCGCTTTTCTCAGCATTTTTGTCCACCAAACTGTGAGTTTTGCAACGCAAAACTCATTGAAAACGAACTTCAGTTCGTTTTCGGAACGCTCACTAACACCTTTGCGTGGCGGATTATTTTATCGTTCAGTTTGTATCCTTTAAGATAAACCTGCTTCAAAGTCTCCTTTTCCGCTCCTTCTTCCTCAACTCTGCCGATTGCCTCGTGCTCGTCGGGATTGAACTCATCGCCTTCTTTTCCGAAACTTGAAAGACCGTATTTCTCCTCAAGCATTTTCACAAGGCTCGCGTTTATCATTTTGATTCCGTCGACAATGCTTTTCACATCTGTCGCGTCTTTTCCTGCGTCGACAGTTCTGTCAAAATTGTCAAGACTGTCAAGCAAATCGCCTAAAAGAGAAGCGTTCGCATAAGCGACAGCATCATCTTTCTGCTGAATCATGCGTTTTCGCCAGTTGTCGTTTTCCGCAGCCTTGTAAAGCGCCTGCGTTTTTAACTCCGCATTTTCCTTTTCAAGAGCCGCTATTTTCTCTTCAAGGCTTTCTTCTTTTTCGTCCTGTTCGGCACCTGGTGTTTCAGAATCAGGCTCAGAGTCTGCTTCTTCTTCAGAAACATCCTGAGCGGCGTTTTCATTCTGAACTTCTTCAGATTTTTCTTCTCTCTCAGGATTTTCTTTCTGTTCGTTTTCTGACATTCTGATTTTTCCTTTTTTTGTTCTTTATCTTTAAAATACTTATTTTAGTTTTGTATCGTCAAGAAAAAACATAAAAAAATCCCGAAAACGTTCAGAACGGAACTTCAGCGGAAACCGAGACAAGTTTTCCTGTGACAGGATGGAAAAACTCAAGGCTTAAAGAATGAAGCATAATTCGCTCCGCATCGCTTCCGCCGTAAAGTACATCGCCAAGAACAGGAAGACCTTTGCTTCCCAGATGGACACGGATCTGGTGCGTCCGCCCTGTGAAAAGCTCCGCCTGCACAAGAACGCATTTTTTTCCTTCAAAAAGCCTTTCCCCAAGGACAGAAAAATCCGTGCGTGAATAAAGTCCGCCTTTCTCTTCCGGAACAAAACCCCATTTCGCGCTCCGGCTTTTAGGCGAAACGCGGTTCATAAACATCTCGACAGAAAAATTCTTTCCGGCAGAAAAACCGTTCTCCTCAGAAAGTTTTCTTCCTTCACAAAAACCGTTTCCGAAAGGAAAACCGCTTCCGCCGGAAGAACAATTTCGGCTATCGTTTGTGGTTTCGCACAGAGCGACATAGATTTTCCTGAAACCACGGTTTTCAAACATCGCCTGGATTTTCTTGTTCACCGAGCGGCTTTTTGTAAAAAGGATAACTCCGCTTGTTTCCCTGTCGAGCCTGTGCATGATGCCGGCATAAGGCGGATTTCTTAAAGACGGATTTTTTCTCCAGAGATAACGGACAACCGCGCCGTGAAGATTGTCGCGTTTTTCAGAGCCGACAATTGTTTCTTCCGTCGGAAAACGCGAAGGCTTGTCCACAATTATAAGATATTCGTCTTCAAAAAGGACATCTTTTTCAGAAACTTCAAATTTTATGTCGTCAGGCGTTTTTTCATAGAAGAATTTCGCCTCGTCAATGAAAACCCTGATTTCTGATTTTCCGCGGAGAAGAAAGGCTGGACGGCGGATTTTCATTCCGTTTACAGAAACAGAGCCTGAAACAATAAGACGGCGGATTTTTGAATTGCTTGCGTTCCCCTGTTCGGAAAGTTTTGAAGGAAGCGTATTTCTAAGAAAGTCATCGAGCCGGATTTTTTTGCCTGAAAAAAAAGTGTAAACCATAAAGAAACTGTCAGTTTTCAACTGAATAATCTGGCTCGCCGTCGCTGTTCAAAAAGATTTTTGCCGTGCAATGCTCCATGCAGACATCGTTTGAAAACGAAACCAGATCAAGGCTTTCAGGACTTAAAAGGTCGTCGGGGCTGTAGTCAAGCTCAACGGAAGCCTCTTCTCCTTCGTCGACAAGCCGCGACAATGCTCCGTTTATTTTCACAATGTCGTTCACAACTGAAAGAAGCTGAGGTTTCTTTTTCTCCTCTATTTTCATGTCAAGAAAAAGAATCTGCATTTTCTGGAGCTCTGAATGTTTCTCGTTTTCCGGAACATAACCGCTTTTCCAGTCGCAGTTGTTCACTTTCTGCCATTCAGCAAAATCCGCGAAAAACGCCGACGACTGAATCTTCAGGGCGGAAAGGACAGAATTGAACCAGGAAACCGCGCGTCCTGCGGAATAAAAAGTCCGGCAGGCGAACGCGATGTTCCGGGCAAAACGTATATCCATCGCGGAAAAACTTCCGCTCACTTTCGGAAGCAGATATTCATCCTCGCTTTCAAGCGAAGGAAAATCGATGTGGTTCGGATACTGGGCGACTGTGAAATCAAGCCTTTCTTTAAATGATTTAAGCGAATCAGACGGCAATGTCGCAAAACAAAGGTTCACGCCGAAAACAAGACCGAAACTGTTCAGAAGAGCGCATTTTTTCTGGAAAAGCTTTTTGTCAAATCCTTTTTCAGAAAGAGAAAAATCCATCTCGACAGAACAGTTCACCTTTGAAAGAGAAGCGCATATTTCCGAGTCGATGATTTTAGGATTCACTTTTACATAGACAAAAAGTTCAGGCGCGTATTTTATCACATTGTCCAGAAAACCAAGAAGATTCGCCTTGTTTTCCGAAAAGAAACCGTCGTGCAGAGAAAACTCAGTGATTCCGTTTTTACTGAAGTTTTTTATCTGAGAATAAATTTCGTCTGTCCTGAACTCAAACTGTCTTTCCATAAAACAAAAAATCAATAATCAAGGATTAAAGAAGCTCGATTCCGTTCTCCGCGCAGAGCATTCTCTCCTCGTCAGGCCAGATGCTCACCTGAGTCTCGCCGATGTGCGCTTTCCTTAAAAAGAACATACAAAGACGCGACTGGCCGATTCCGCCGCCGAGCGTCTGCTTGAGTTTTCCTTCCAGAAGTTTTTTGTGGAAATCAAGTTCCGCCCGTTCTTCGCAGCCGCGTTCCTTCAACTGTTTCATAAGGCTATCCGCGCTCACACGGATTCCCATCGAGCTCAACTCAAAAGCGCGGTTCAGGACAGGATTCCAGACCATAAGGTCGCCGTTCAGCCCGATATGTCCGTTTCCGCTTTCTGTTATCCAGTCGTCGTAGTCAGGCGCGCGTCCGTCATGGATTGAGCCGTCAGGAAGCTTTCCGCCGATTCCGACAATGAAAACCGCGCCGTATTTTTTGCAGATTTCGTTCTCGCGTTCCTTCGCGGAAAGAGCAGGATATTCTTTTAGCAAATCATCTGAATAGACAAATTCAATCTGGTCAGGAAGAACAGGCTTGATTTCAGAATATCTGTCAAAAATGTAGAATTCAGTCCGCTTAAGGCATCTGTAGATTTTTCTTACAACATCGAAAAGATAATCAAGATTCCTGTCTTTCTCGTCAATCGAAAGGCACCAGTCCCACTGGTCAACATAAATAGAATGGATGCTGTCGATTGTGTCGTCAGGCCGGATTGCGTTCATATCAGTGTAGATTCCGAATCCCGGCTCAAGGCCAAGCTCAGAGACTTTCACGCGTTTCCATTTTGCAAGCGACTGGACAATCTCCATTTTCTTGCCGTCCATGTTTCCGACTGAAAACGAGAC
Source organism: uncultured Treponema sp. (assembly GCA_964606655.1). Lineage (GTDB taxonomy): Bacteria > Spirochaetota > Spirochaetia > Treponematales > Treponemataceae > Treponema_D. The sequence continues at coordinate 4,232 of CAZSHF010000064.1, read as the reverse complement.
AGGCTTTTCGATTCCGTTCAGGTCGTCGTTCAATCCGCTTCCTGCAGGAACAAAAAGCGGAGCCGTGACGCGCGAAAGATTAAGTTCAGTTGAAAGAGTCAGCTGAAAAAAATCCTTGATTGAAATAATCGCGTGCTCAGTTTCTTTCTTTGACAAGATTGATTTGTATTTCATATTTTCTCCCAATTTGAGCCAAATAAAAATCGATAACAGTAAAACCGATAAAAAAACAGAACCGTAAAAACCGGCAGAAGTCTGTAAAAGCCGGAGTTTTATTCTCCGCTGTAGTTTATTAAAGTGACAACTTTAGCCGGAGAAAGAAGTTTTTCATAATTCAAGGAAGAAAGCCCGATTATTCCGAAGAACTCTTCAGCTTTCGCGCCGCCCATTTCAAGAATCTTCCTGGAAGCGTCAAGAGTTCCGCCTGTCGCAATCAGGTCATCTACAACAAGGTATTTTTTCCCTTTCTGGATGTCGGATTTGTGCGCCTCGATTTCTGCGATTCCGTATTCAAGCGAATAAGAGCATCTGTAAGTCTCGCCGGGAAGCTTTCCTTTTTTTCGGATTAGAACAAGAGGAATTCCAAGCCGTTCCGCAAAAGGAGCCGCTACAAGAAATCCCCGGGACTCGACACCGCAGACTCCGTCAAGATTCCTGTCTTTATAGATTGAAACCATCTGGTCAATGACAAAACGGAAACATTCAGGATTTGTGAAAATGCTTGTGACATCATAAAAAAGGATTCCGGGCTTAGGAAAATCTGGAACTCGTCTGATGTTTTTATCAAGTTCTTCTATGTTCATAACGCAGTGATTTTATTACTAATCCGCCGGTTTTTCAACACGCGAAAAAAAGGGCTGCCTAAAAAGAATAAAAATTGGTGGTTGAGGTTCTTGAACCCGCCAGCCATGTTCTATTCTTTTTAAACAGCCTATTTATATTCACAAAAGCTGTAAAACAAAAAAAGATTTTTACAGTTCGCAGATAGGAACAAATGTCTCCGCTTTCAAAGACGCGCCGCCGATAAGTCCGCCGTCAATGTCAGGCTGAGCCAGAAGCTCCGCCGCGTTGGACGCTTTCATAGAACCGCCGTACTGGATAATGATTTCGTCCGCGACTTTCTGGCTGTAAAGCTTCGCGATATAAGAACGTATGAACCTGTGAATCGCCTGAGCGTCCTCAGGAGTCGCTGTTTTTCCAGTTCCGATTGCCCATACAGGCTCGTAGGCGATTGTGACATTCTTCATCTGCTCTTCTGTCACACCGGCAAGACCTGCGGAAAGCTGGAAAGCGCAGACCTGCTCAGCCTCGCCTGCCTCGCGCTCAGAAAGAAGCTCTCCGATACAAAGGTCGACTTCAAGCCCGTCGTTCAAAGCGCGCCTGACCTTTTTGTTTATAAGCTCATCGGACTCGCCGATTTCGTGCCGCCTTTCAGAATGGCCAAGAATAACACACCGGCATCCGATGTCTTTAAGCATTGCTGTGGAAACCTCGCCAGTGTGAGCGCCGTTTCCTGTCGCCGCGCAGTCCTGGGCTGCAAGAATGATATTAGAGCCTTTGACAACCTGAGAAACCGCGTCAAGATAAACAAAAGGAACTCCAATCATGAATTTGTTTGTCTTTCCTTTCAGCTGGGAAACCAGAGCCTTTGCAAGATTCACAGCCTCTTCTTTAGTTGTGTTCATTTTCCAGTTGCCTGCGATGTAATGTGTGCGTGCCATTTATAACCTCTTTTGAATCAGATTTTGAGCCAGACGGAAAAAGCCGCCCGGGTTTGTTTTCTAAAAAAAATATTAACGAAATGCCAAGTGTTTTACAACAAGATGAATCAGAACGATTCTCCAATCCGTAAAATCATACTTTCAATCGGCTCTTTTATTTCAGAAGGAATCTTTTCAATGCTTTCTATAAGTCTATGATTTTTATAATACAGAGCGACGCAACGCTCTTTTTCTTCTGATTCAGAAAGAGTTCCGTTCGCTTCATTTTTTTCCGGATATATTTCTATATCTTCTTTGTCCAGCAGATGTTCCAAAGGAACATTCAATACTTTTGAAATCTTTAAAGCCGTGTCTGCCCTTGGCATACTGTTCCGTTCAATGCCAAGTCCAATTCCTTGATATGCAATGTTCGCGCGAAAAGCAAGCTCTTTACGCGAAATACCTTTGTATTCAAGTTCTTTTTCAACTTTAGCCCAAAAACTCATTCGTTATTTTACTACTACTGTAGTTTTTTGAACTTGATTTTCTACTTTTGAAATATTAAACTACTATAGTAGCAAAAAAATCAAATCTTCTGAATTTCACACACAGGAGGGAAGTTTTGTTTCATAAGAAAGCCTTTCCGATTCTTTTTTCGCTTTTAATTTTTTCATCAAAAAATATTCTTGCGCTAGAAACTCCACAAGAAAACGTAAAAGAAGAAAAGTCTCTGCTTCAGGCAAACGCGCAGATAGCAATGTCAACGCAAAATTACATTGTGACAGCAGGAGACACTTATTCGCTTTCGTTTTATTCAGGAAGCACAGCAGTTTCATACACGATAACAGTCGATCCGACTTACAAAATCAGAATAGCGAATCTTGCCGCGATATCGTGTTCAGGAATGACATATCTTTCGCTGAAACAGGAAATCGAAAATCTTGTTACAATCCAATATCCCTTGAGCATAATCAGTTTTGTTATGCTTCAGCCGAGCGTCTTTAAAGTCACAGTAAAAGGCGAAGTGAATTCTGTCCACGAGCTTGATGCCTGGGCTTTGACAAGACTTTCAGACATTCTTAATTCAGCAGGACTTACAGAATTTTCTTCGACAAGAAACATAAAAATAACAGACAGCAAAGGAAAAACAAAAGCCTACGATTTGTTCAAAGCATCCCGGTTCGGAGATTTTTCTGAAAATCCGTATCTTCGTCCAGGCGACACAATCCACTTCGGACGGACAGAACGAAAAGTTTCTGTTTCTGGTTCAGTAGAACGGAGCGGAACCTACGAACTGCTGAAAAATGAAAATTTATCGGAACTGATTGGAATATATGCCGGCGGAACAACAAAAACCGCAAATCTTTCTGAAATCAGACTTGTAAGGCTCAACAGTTCTGACGAGAAAATCAGGCAGATTACGTATCTTTCAAAAACTGACATTGAAAACAATTATCCTTTAGCCGACAAAGATTCTGTTTACATCCAGGACTGGAGCGAATCCCAGCCGTTTATAAAAGTCAAAGGAATCATCAAAAATCCTGCAAACAAAGAAAATTCGGCTGATTCTTACGGAAAAACAGACAGCGTATACATAACTAAAATCATTTTTTACGTGGACGAAAACTATTCTTCGTTCATAAGAAGAAACAAGAAAATGTTCACACTCTTTTCAAATCTGAAAAACGCTTATGTGCAGAGAGGAAACGAGGCCTTTATCGTCGAGGCGGATAAAATAATCGAAAATCCGGATTATCAAAGTCCTTTCCTTGTGGAAAAAAACGACGAGCTTATAATTCCTTACAAAACGTTTTTTGACGAAAATTCCTACGGTCTGAATTTTCCGTTCCAGCAATAATTGAGAGATATTTCAAGCGGCAGATATTCTTTTAAATACGTGAAATGCGCAGGGCAAGCAGAAACGGGCATATCGCATAATTTTATTGTAACAACGAAATCAAAGCATTAGAATTGTCCGTGCTATGAAAGAATATTCAAACGACGAACTGAAATCAATTTATCAAAACAGAAGAGGCAAAATTGCTTCATATTTGAAAGAACACGAAATCGGAGCGGCAGTTTTTGTTGACAGCGAAGAGCACCGCGAACCTGCAATCCGGTATTTTACAGGACACACAAGCGACGCGGTTTTAATCATCTTTGAAAACGGAAAATCTGTTCTGATTCCTTGGGACGAAATCCTGGCAAAGAAAATCGCGTTCTGCGACAAAATGATTCCTTACACAAAATACAAGAACAGCGCGATTTCCGCAGTCCAGGCAAACTTGAACGCGGTAAAAGACATTGAAAACATGAAAGTTGAGCTTCCGCCAAGCACGAATTATCCGGATTTCCTAAAATACATTGATTCGCTTCCGCTTTGGGACGTTCGCTGCCACGAAAACGGAGTTCATCAATATGCAGTTGAACTTAGAATGATTAAAGACGATTACGAAATCGAATGTACAAAAGAAGCGTGCAGAGTTGGCGATTTAATCGTTGACAAGATTTTGGCGGGCGTTAATGACGGTT
>CAZSHF010000063.1:0-14968 GCA_964606655.1 uncultured Treponema sp. | reverse complement strand
CGCCGTCAGCAAATTCGTCTTTAGACATAGAACGACAATGTCCCAACTGAAGGCGTGCTTCTCGCCAAGGAATTGAATTAAAATAATTCTGACCCATTTTATAACCTCTAAAGTCATTCTGAATTTTCCAGAATAAGTCATTCACAATTTTTCGGAATAAGTCATTCTGAATTTATTTCAGAATCTATTTTTGACATTTTTATTTTTTTCGGGCGTTCCAGCAAAAGTGGTCTCGACAGGCTCAACCACCTTTGCTGTCGCTATGCCCGGGGTTCCGCTACGCTCATTGCTTCACTTCGTTTCGCAACAAGCCTTCGGCTTGCCCCTACCAGCGCTAACGCTTTTTCATTATGTTATTGATTTTAGTTTATTATTAATGTTGCGTAAAGTGAAATAATTTCAAATGAATCGTGATTTTTCCGCAACAATATAATCAGATATTTAAACCTATTTTATTCCGACAAGCAATGTTGAGCCGGAAAGAGCAAGCATTTTCGCTTCCAGCTTTGACATAAACATTCCGTTTGTCGTGTCAATCAATTCAACTTTTTTATATCCTTGATTTAAAAGCTCATCTTTAAACGCATTCATATCTCCGTAACGCAAATACGACATCAAATCGTGGATTGCAAAAGTTCCGCCTTTTTTAAGAACGCGCAAAGTCTCCTTAATAAGAGCCTGTTTGTCTTTTCCAGAAATATTGTGGTAAACATAATTGCTTGTCACCGCGTCAAATGTTTCATCAGGAAAATCAAGTTTCACTGCGTCGCCTTTCTGGAATTCCACATTTGAAACTCCTTCCGCTTCCGCATTTTTTTCGCACAGTTCTTTTGAAAACGATGCGTATTCTTTTCCCCAGCGGTCAATTCCGATAATTTTTGCGTTTGGATTTCGTTTTGCGCACGCGATTGTCAAAGCTCCGCTTCCGCAGCCAACATCAAGACAAGCTTTTCCATCTGAAAGCGAAATATGCTCTGCAACGCCTTCAATGATTTTGCGTGAAATCTGCTTTTTTCCGTTGTATGAAAAAGCGTTGTGCATGACTGTGAATTTTATAAGAGCGCTTAATAAAAACACAAACAATGCCGCAAAAACAAACAGCAAAACCGTTCTTGTTTTTGCTGTTGCGATTCCTGTAAAAAGGAACACAAAAAACAAGACAAGCATAGCAAAATCTGCGACCAGAACAGAAAGAATCATTCCTTTCGGAAGCCAGTTTTTATAATCAGGTTTCATAAAAAACTCCATGGATTTTTTGCCCACCATCCGACAAAAACATTGTATCAGTTTTTTATGAATCATAAAGTCTGTCTGAAAATAAATAATTCTCAAAAAGCAAAGAAAATCATGAGTCGCTTTTTTGAAATCGTTTTTCAAAGATTCCAAAGAATTTTGTAAGTCCAAGAGTAAGGCAAAGATAAATTGCCGCGCAAAGCAAAAGCGGAATCCAGGCATTGTAAGTTGCATTTCGGATGTCGTTGCAAGCCTTCTGCAAATCTGTGACGGCGATAAAACTTGCGACGGAAGTCTCTTTTATCAAAGTGATGAATTCGCTTGTGTAGGTCGGAAGGGCAGTGCGAATCGCCTGCGGAAGAATGATTTTTGAAAGCGTCTGGCTCCAGGAAAGCCCGAGCGAACGTCCTGCTTCCATTTGACCTTTGTCAACGCCCTGAATTCCTGCCCTGAAAATTTCTGTGCAATATGCGCCGGAGTTTATTCCGAAAGCGATAATGGCGACCAGAACTGCGTTTGTCATTCCCATTGGAGTGAAAACAACAAAGTAAAAAATCATAAGCTGCGTCGCCATCGGAATTCCGCGTATTATAGTTGTGTAAAAAGCGGCGATTGTATTCAGGATGCGGTTTTTTGAAATCTTGAAAAGCGCAAATATGCAGCCAAGCACAGAACCGATTAAAATCGCGCAAATTGCAATCATAAGAGTTGTTCCCAATCCGCGAGGAATCAGAACCCAGCGCCCGTTTGCAATTATTGTATTGTAAAAACTTCGCCACATAATCCGCGTTTTTCCTTTTTTGTTATGTTTTTATTCTTCTATTTCTATGTTTCTTACGATGATTACCTGATTTGTCTGATAATAAGGCTCAGAAAAATCAACGTTCTGTCTTCGTTCTTCAGTCGCTGTCATTCCGGCCGCGACAAAATCAACTGAGCCGGACTGCAATGCGGCAATCAAAGCGTCAAAATCCATGTCAACAACCTGAAGCTTTTTTCCAAGGTCGTTCGCGACATAAGCGCACATTGTAACATCAAATCCAATCGGCTCAGAGCCTTCGTAATACTCAAAAGGTGGAAAAGCCGCGTTCGTTCCCATTTTCACGACATCTTTTGAATCAACTGAATCAACTTCCGGAACAACAATGTTTCCGTCAACCGGCATGAATGCGTTCACAAGTTTTTCATAAGTTCCGTCGGATTTTATTCTCTGGATTGTGCTGTTGATTGAATCCAAAAGTTCTGTGTTTCCTTTTTTCACGGCAATCGCATATTCTTCCGAAGCAAATTTGTCGTTCACAATCGCAAGGTCGGAATTTCTCTTCACGATTTCTTTTGCCGGAAGCTCATCGATTACAATCGCATCAATCGCTCCGTTTTTCAAAGCCAAGGCAGCGTCGATTCCAGTCTTGAATGCCTTGACTCTTTTTGCATTCGCCTCTTCCGAAGCGTAAATCTCGCCTGTCGTTCCAGCCTGACAGCCGATAACTTTTCCTTCAAGATCCGAAGCGGAATTGATTATCACCTGCTTTTTTGAACAGCCAGCAAAAGCAAGAGCAGCAAAAGCCGCCGCAAAAATAATTCTTTTCATATTTAGAGCCTCCTTTCAGACTTCCAGAATAATTTAGGATTGTAGCATAATTGAAATATCAGCGTGTTTCAAGAAGCAAATCCCGAAGGAAATCCTCAAGACAAAATCACACAGCTGAATCACAGAATCATATTTCAGATTACAGAATCAAATCGCAAGTCTGAGCGTCCGCCGCTTTCACCAAATCAAGAGGATTTAAAATCAGCTGTTCGCCTCGGATTCCTGCCGAGACACAGACTTTATAAAGATTCAGGACGCTTTCATCGATAAAAGTGCGGAATTTTCTTTTCATTCCCAAAGGAGAACAGCCGCCGCGGACATAACCTGTCAAAGACAAAAGTTCTTCTTGCTTAACAGGCGAAATCTCTTTCGCTCCGGAAACATTCCGTGCTTTCTTAAGGTTTATCTCATGAACCGCCGACTGGCAAAAAACACAGATTTCTTTTGAATCGGTCCGCATCACAATTGTTTTAAAAACACATTCAGGATTGATTCCAAGCTTCTCAGCGGTTTTCTCAGCCGCTCCGTGCTCCAAAGCGTGTTCTCCGTCGTCGTCATAGGATTTGACTTCATAAGGAATTCTCATAGAGTCAAGAATTCTCATCGCGTTTGTCTTTTTCATATTTTCTCCAGATTTATCCGACTTCATGAACCGTTCAAGTCTTGTTCAGTTCATTCAGTTCGTTTCGGATTCTTCTATAATAATTTCCTTTCTCCAGATTTCCGAAAGTTTTTCAAGCGAGAAAGAAGCGTTCGCCGGACTTGTAGAAGGCATTGACCTCAGAATCGGAATCAGTTTTCCGCTCTGATATTTTTCAAAATACTTTGAAGCGGTTTTTCCGTTCGCAAGGATTTTCTCAATCCTGCAGCTCTGGATTATTTTATCAAGTTCGGCAGGAACGGCATCTTTTATCGAACTGTCGGAAGAGCCTGAAATCGTACATTCTTTTATAACATCGTACAAAGCGATTCTGCGGACTGAAAGAAAATTCTTCTTTTCTTCAATTGAAAGCGGAACTGAATCCTTGAAAATCAAAGCGAGCATATTCCAGAAACGGTTTTTCGGGTTTCCGTAATAAAATCCGTCTTTCCTCGACGCGACCGAAGGAAAACTTCCGAGAATCAGAATCCGTGAATCGTCTTTAAAAAACGGCTCAAAAGGATGAGCAATACGCGCGCTTTCGGAAATATTTTCTTTCATAACAAATCCACACAAATCACGGAACAAAATAACACGATTCAGAAAAGACGGCAAGGAAACAGTTTGAACTGGGTTAAAAAATGGTCGGTTTTCCGAATAAATTATGTTTCACACACAATGTCGATTTTCTTTGCAAGCAATAAAAATGCGCGCAGGCAAGGTTCCGATTTGAAAAACAATCTGTACAAGTGAGTTATAAAACTTGAAAATTGACCTAATAATAAAGTAAAACACACGATTTCAATGTGGCAACTCGCGGCATAAATTCCCCGAAAAACAAGCCACCGTGCTTTCACATATTTTTCTCATCGTTGTTAAAATCCGCTTGTTCTGATATATTAAAACCATCTCTAAAAACTGGTCTTTTTGGAGCCTCGCTTTATTCGGTGGTAAAAAATGGCTTATGAAGTTACGGCGACTCGCCGTCGTCCGCAGCGTTTTGAAGACCTTGCAGGTCAGGAATATGTTGCGGAAACCCTTAAAAATTCTATAAAGACAAATCAGATTGCTCACGCTTATCTGTTTACAGGTCCACGCGGATGCGGAAAAACCTCCACAGCGCGAATCTTGGCAAAAGCGTTGAACTGCCAGAGTTCAGACGGACCTACTTGCGCTCCCTGCGGAATCTGCGAATCGTGCAAGGCAATCACAAACAGCTCAAGCCTTGACGTTATCGAAATCGACGGCGCGTCAACGAATTCTGTAAACGATGTTCGCCAGATAAAAGACGAAGTCATGTTTCCGCCGACATCTTCACGGCACAAGATTTACATAATCGACGAAGTTCACATGCTTTCGACCGGAGCGTTCAACGCGCTCTTAAAGACGATTGAAGAGCCGCCTGCTCATGTGGTCTTTATTTTCGCGACAACTGAACTTCAAAAAGTTCCTGCCACAATAAAATCGCGATGCCAGCAATACAATTTCCGACTTGTTTCAATGGAAAGATTAAAGGCGCTTCTTTCCGACGCGGCAAGCGAAATGAACATTCAAGCCGATGACGAGGCGCTTTACTGGATTGCAAAAGAATCCGGCGGCTCTGTTCGCGATTCTTACACGCTTTTTGACCAAGTCGCGGCGTTCAGCGAAGGACACATTACTTACGAAAAAATCCGCGACAAACTTGGACTTTTGGGAGTTGAGCGGCTGAATGCGATTTTTGAATCCGCCGCAAACGGAAATGCGGAAAACACTCTGAATCAGATCGATGAATTTCTTCAGTCGGGAATTTCAGTTGAGCAGATAATTTCAAACTGCGCTGAATATCTGCGTGGAATTCTTCTTGTCAAAAACGGAATCACACGCGAGTCGCTTTTAGGCCAGTCGCCTGAAAGATTCAGCCAAACTGTTCTGGATTCATGGAATGTCACGCAAACCGAACGCGCGCTTTCGATTTTCATGCAGCTTTACCGCGACATCAGATATTCGCTTTCGCAGAAATACGAACTGGAGCTCGCGTTTTCAAAACTCTGCTGGCTCAATCAATATGTTTCGCCTGCGGAAGTGAAAAACGCGATTGACAAGGCGAAAAATCTGCTTTTGCCGGAGAACGGAACGGAAAAATCCGCCGCCGCAAGTTTCGGGAACATCGGAAATCGTCCTGAAATGACACAGACTGAAAGCCGGACGATGACACAAACGGCAAGTTCTATGCAAGAAAGTCGTTTCGACGCGGCTCAACGGCCAGACTCTGCGAATCAACGACCAATTTCTACGTTTCAGCAAACAAACATAGCGGAACAAGCGCCAAATTCCCCAATGACGCAAAATTCTCCGCAGGAAACGAAATATTCTTCCGCAAACGGAACGCAGATTTCCAATCAAGAAAACACGGATTCGGAAAAAAAACAGATGCCGCATTTCTCGTTTTTGGAAAATCCTCCGCTCCGTCCGGAGCAAAACAATCAGCCGGAAAATCAGGAATCGCCTTATTCTGAAAACGATGAATCCGGCACGGAAAATAAAAACCCTTTTCATAATGGCGGAGCCTTGCCGCCTGAAAAAATCAAGGCGGAATCAGAAAACGGGAATGCTTTTGAGAACGGAACTTTGCCGAAAGGAATGCCGGTTTTCTCCGCGCTTGAAAAACAGAACGATTCAGACACGGAAAACGCAAATCCGGGTCAGGCTTTTAAAATCGAAAATCCCGGACCGAATTCCGACTTCGCATATTTTGCCCCGGACTACAGCGAAGATGAAGCAAACTACGGAAACTCCGACGGAGATGATTATTCCGGCTACGCGCCTGACGATTATCCTGAAGAGTCCGAAGAGGAGCTTGAAAGAGAACTTGAAGGCAAAAGCGAAATTCTTCTTGAAAAGCAGAGCCAAATCGCTCAGCAGAGAAAAACAGATTCAGAGGATTTTCATAAAAGCCAGGCGCAGATTTTTGCCCCGGACGGAACTTCTGTGACGCTCGAAAAACTTTACGGAACTGTCGTGGCGGATTTTGCCGTGACAAACGCGATGATTGCCTCCGCGCTCATGCAGACAAAAGAATGGAATCTTTCGGGAACAGACAAAATCGAGACGGAAATCGGCTCTGAATATCAGAAAAATTTCATACAGAAAAATCTGCCTTTGATTAATGGAGAAATCAGTAAAATTTGCGGAAAAAATATGACTTTTGACATTATATTTAAAGATGAGCAGAAAAAACTTGAGCCTACGGAACTTCCGGTTCAAGTGAAAATTCTATGCAACGCTTTCAAAGGTTCAGTCTTTGGCTCAAGCAGATAGAATTTCATCAAAAAAACGAAGAAGCGTTCTTCCACTTCCTGCCTTTCGGAAGACAGGTTGCTGCAGGAACGCTTAAAAAGTCGCCCATAACGACGGAAGCCTCGCTTCCTGAAAACTTATGAGTGGCTTTTCAATGGGAGGAAAAAATGAATCCATTTGAACTTTTAAAGAACCCTAACGCCATAAAAGAGCAAGTCGAAAAAATCCAGAAAGAAATGGACGAAATGACTGCCGAAGGTTCTTCCGGCGGACACATGGTCACTGTGACAGTAAACGGAAAATTCGAGATTATTTCGATTCATCTTGACCCGATTTGCGTTGACAACCGCGACATAAAAATGCTCGAAGACCTGATTGTCGCCGCTCATCACGACGCTGTTTCAAATATGCAGGCTCAGATAAAAGCCAAAGCAGGGCCTATGCTTTCCGACCTTAATATTCCGGGACTGAACATTCAATGAACATAATCGACGAGCTGACCGCGACTTTTTCGAGGCTTCCCGGAATCGGAAAAAAAAGCGCGGCAAGAATTGTAAACCATCTTCTTAAAGCCGACAAAACTTACATCAGAAACTTTTCAAAGCAGATTCTTGAGCTTCAGGGAAAAATCAGACCTTGCTCAATCTGCGGCTCCTGGACAGAAAACGACCCTTGCCCGATATGCTCAAATCCTTTGAGAGACGCAAGCACAATCTGTGTTGTGGAGCAGCCGCAGGACGTGCAGACAATTGAAAGCGCAGGCGGATACACAGGACTTTTCCATGTCTTAGGCGGAGTAATCGCGCCGCTTGACGGAGTCGGCCCGGACCAGCTGAACATCGCAACTCTGTTCGACAGGCTGAACAAATCCGAAACAGAAATCAAAGAAGTGATTGTCGCGACAAATCCGACTTTTGAAGGCGATTCCACCGCGCTTTATCTTCAGCAGCTTTTAAAAGACAGAAGCGATGTGAAAATAACACGGCTTGCGACAGGAATTCCTGTCGGCGGCGACTTGGAATACGCGGACAAACTGACGCTTGCAAGAAGCTTCAGAGGACGAAGCACATTCTGAGCACATTCTGAACATTGACAAACTGCTGTTTTCTGTCATAATAATTTATATACATCTCGCCTAAACAAAATGCAAATTCCAATTCATTTTGGAGATTTCCATGCCAAAAAAAATCTCTTTCGTTTTATTTCTGGCGCTGTGCTTTTCTTTTTCATTTTCTTCCTGCGTGCAAAAATCAGAAACCGCTTCAGTTTCATTTTCGCTTTCCGAGGAATCGCTGAAACTTCTTTTCGGAGAAAATCTTTTTTGTCCCGAAAACCAGAACCCGGATAAAAATATAAAAAATGCAGACACGGCTGATAAAAAATCCCGTTCAATAATTTCAATAACCGAAGATGAAAATCTGACGCTGAATATTTCCATTTCGGGAGAAGATTTTTCAATAAACGAAATTTTCAACATTCGTCCTGCCCCCCCCCGCCAAACTTTTACAATAGATGAGCTTCCTTCGGAAATTTCTGTAAATCTCGATGTTTCAATAAACTGGAAAGACATTCCGTATTACAGGCAAAAACAGGCTGAACAGATAACGCTTTTTGACGGAGACAATATTATAAACGTCGCCCTGAAAAAGGCTTTCAAAGAAACTGACAGTTTTGGAACAATAACTATAAGCGAAAACCAAAGCACGGCTACGGACATAACAAACATAACAGACAAGAATCTTAAAAGCCTTGATTTTTCCCTTTCAAGCAACTTAAATCCTGAAAAATACGAGTGGTTCATAAACGGAAAAAGACTTTCCTGGACAGAAAAAGAGAGAAACAGATTTTCTTCGGAAGAACTTGAAAATATTTCCAGAAGCGGAACAAATTCCCTTGTGTGCATTTTCGGTCCTGTTTCTGGCACGGAACTTTCTGAAAACGGAAATGAAAATATCCATTACGCGACAAAAGCGGACTTTATCCTGAGCGATGAAATATCGGATTCAAAAGATAAAGATGAGCCTGAAGAACCTCGGCAGGATGAAGAAAAGAAAGACGAGCCGAATCAAGATGAACCGAATCAGAATCCTTCTGAGACTGACGAAAAAGACGAGCCTGAAAATCCTGCATTACCCGATGAAAAACTGAACCAAATTTCAGGAAACTTTGTGATTTCTCTTTGGGATGATATTACACTGGAAGCAAGTCCAGCACAAACACAATATTCATATATATCTGAAACAGAACAAGCATTTAGAACTTCAATGTCGATAAAAGCATCGAAAAACGGAAATCCGATAATAATAAAAAATCCGAAAGCCACGCTCTACGATGGTGGAGCTGAATATTCCACCGTTCCCCAAAACCCATTTTCTCCCGTCCCCGAATCTTCCTACCCAGCTATGTATGAATATTGTTATGATTTTTACTTTACTGAAATCTTAGGGGTTACTGTTCATAAAGCTTATCAATCTGAATACAGCAATATTTCTGAAGGAGAAATTTTTATACAGATTGCAGATGTGAATCTTTTTACCGATTACCAGTTAGTTTTGGAATTTACATACGACGGAAAAACATACCAGGCAACATTCGATATAACAGTAGAATACCAAACATAATAGCAGCAGCTTTAACAAGCATTAAAGAAAAACAAGGCGGTTTGAATTATGAAAAAAAAATATTTTTATCTTAAGGCAACAATTTTATCCGTTCTTCTGATTTTTAGCGGATGCAAAAATATTGAAGAACCTGAAAATCAGGCTTCAAAACTTATAACAGTAAGCGGCACAATACAGTCAATGAAAAACGGTTCAAAAAGTAATTATTCGCGACAGGCGTTTCCCTCTGCTCCTGTAAATGAAATCGGAGAACTTTTTTTCACAGTCACAAGCGAAGTTCAAGGAAAAACCTACAGCGGAACTGTAAATAAAGAGGAAAACCAGGATTCGCCTACATTCTCGATTGGAATTCCTGAAGGAACAGAAAACGCGGAAATAACCGCGGAAGCATATCTTGATTCAGATTTGAAGCAAAAAATCTACAGAGGAACTTTTACGCTTGAAAGCACAAATACAAACACGTCCGGGAACACAATAGTCCTCCGTGACATTCAGGAAGGAACAGAAAAAACTTCAACTGTAAGCCTTCCGATTCAGATTTCGAGCGACGCGCAGATTTCAAAAATAACTGCGGAATGGAACGCAGAAAGTCCCGAAAATTCTTCTGCATCACTTGAAATCACGCAGCAGACAGGTGAAATGACATATTATTTTGACTTTGCCGGATTCAAGACATCGCCGAGCACAGAAAAAACACTTCCAGGAAACTTCAATGTTGTGTTCTCATTTTTTATGTCTGACGCAAAACAAAACAATATTCTTGTCTACAGCATAAGGCAGCTAATCACTGCGTCAAACTGTATGACGACAGAAAAATGGACTAACCTTGGTACAGAATCCTGCATTCAAGACGGAATAATGAAAATCACAAAAGATTTGTGCGAAAAATCAAGATCAACATACTATTATGTGGACGCGACAATACAGGACGACACTAAAGCAAGCGGGACTTATTCCAATCCGTTTAAAAGCATACAAAGAGCCGTTGACGCGATAAAACTTCGCCGCGTTGAAGAAGTTTTCGATGAATTGATTGGACAGATCTTCTACAGAATCTTTCTGAAATCCGACATAACAGCGACTTCATATACAGCAAACGACTTTACCGACGGCTGGCTTGTCAAACTTGAAGACGGCGACAATCTTAAAATTGTTATAGACGGATTCAAATATGATGAACCAGATTTGCAGGAAACAACGGACAACTTTCACAAGATTGACATAGGAAATCAAGGCAAGTTTTTCAATATCGGAAACGGAAGCTCTATATACTTTGATAATCTCGTATTGACAGACACTTTGATATATATATCTGACAGTACACTTCAATTTGGTAATCTTATTTTTGAGGACGGAACTGTAGGATACGGCTGTAAAGGTTCTGCTGTAATAGATATTCCGGAAGCAAATTACAAAACTGAAACAAATATCTTTGGTTCTCAAGGTATTATCAATGGATTTCCTTCGCTTGACATTTCAATGAAAAAAGAAGGCTGGGGAATCGACTCCGACGGAAATCTTGTTGAAGCAATCAATTCATGGCAAGAACTTAAAAAAAACATACAAACAGATTCTGCACAGCAAGGATTCAACCTAAGCTACACAATCGGGAACATTGCAGATTTCAACAACAGCACAATTTATCTGACAGGACTAAGCGCTGCTGCCGCCGATACGATTTCTATCTTGCCTGGCAAAAATCTTTCGATAACCGCCGCCAGCAGCGCACAATCACTTTCAAGCAGTTATTTCCAGATTTCAAACATTTCGGCTACAATTGGCTCAGCAGGCAACTATAAAATCACATTCGGAGATTCCTCAGTTCAGCAGACAAGCAATTTCATAAGCCTTCTTTCTGACGGAACCGCAACATTGCAGAACTGCGAATTCATAAACGCAAGCACAAATGCAATTGACAGCAACGGAACTCTGTCATTAAGCGGCTGCTCTTTCAGAAATATTTCAATACCAGGAAACACAGGCACTTCAAATGGCGTAATTTATGTGTCTGAAGGCACAGCCACAGTCGACAACTGCACTTTCACCGACTGCGCAGGCTATGACATATACATCAAAAAAGACGGAAAAATCATACTGCAATCCAACCCCGCTGAAATTTCGATTTATGTTGAAGATTATTCTTCTGGCGGAACAGATTGGCAATGATTATTTCATAATGAGTATGATTGATTTTAATATTGGCAGCGACAATTTTTACAGCATATCAAAAAATGTCAATAAAATGGCAAATATCAAAATTTATTCATATCTGCCAGGAACTGCGCTTTTAATATCCAGCGACGGAAGTGAAATCCTCAGCCACAATGACGCTGGAAATTGGTTTTCAGTTACAGATGAAAGCGGAATTGAATATACAATAAACGCAGACGGAACGCTGACGGAAAAGACAACCGGATAATTATATTTTTATTTCACGCCATAAATGTCGCGGTCTTGTCCTTCCAAATCCTTGAATATTTTTGTGCAGCGAAAGCCTTGCGTTTTTAATAGCGAAAGCGCGTCCTTTGCGTTGTATTCGCCAGTTTCTATAAAAATGCTTCCGTTATAAACAAGATGTTCATAACTTTGTGGAATCAGGCGGCGAATAATTGCAAGTCCGTCGTTACTTTCTGTTGGTTCGCCAAAAGAGCCAACGTCGCCATCTAATGCAAGTCGCGGTTCGCTTCGTCCGTCTTTTAGTAAATCTGTTACCATTTTAGACGGAATATAAGGCGGATTTGTTAAAATTAAATCAAAAGTGTACGGAACTTCGGAAAATAAATCTGTTTGAATAAACTTAATTTCGTCTGCTTCGTTTTGCGGAAGAAGCCGTTTTGCGTTTTGTTTTGCAATGTGTAGCGCGTCACTTGAAATATCGCAAAATGTAAACTTTGGAAGCCTGCCACTTGGAATTTTGTATTCTTCTATTAAGTTTTTTAGAACGGAAATGCCAATGCAGCCGCTTCCTGCGCACATATCGCAAACAGAAAGCACAATTTCGGGGCGACTTTCCATTTTTGCAACAATTTCATCGATTGCGTTTTCTACTAAAATTTCGGTGTCTGGCTTTGGAATTAAAACATCGGACGAAACAATAAAATCGTAGCCGTAAAATTCTTTGTGACCAGTAATGTAAGCAACAGGAAGTCCAGTTTTGCGTTTTGCGACTGCATCGATAAGAGCGGAAAACTGTTCGTTTGTAAGTTCTTCATCTGAATGAGAAAGAATGTACGTTTTATCTTTCTGCAAAAAATGTTCAAGCAAAACATTTACGTCAAGGCTTGCAGTTTGCGAGGTTTCAGAAAGTGATTTTATTGCGGTTGTCTTAAATTGTTGAATTGTCATAGAAATTTGCTCCGCGCGATTCAGTTTCTTTTTGTTTCATTTAATTTATCACGAAAATCAATTTTTAAGAATAATTGGTCATTGAGGCTCTCGAAATGTCGTTGAAAATCAGAGGTTACTTCGCTATCGCTCGTGCGCAAGCGGGCGAGAACCTCAACCACCGCAAACGCAATTGCAACCACCGAACCGCACGTCATTACAAGCGTTGCATCCGTCATTGCGAGCCAAAGGCGAAGCAATCTCTTTGTTATCGAAAGTGTTACTTACTTATCCTTAATTGCTTTTTCAAAGCACCAGTTTTTTATGGCTTTTAGGTCGCCGCCTTTTGGCTTTTGATTGTTGAATGCGCTTTTTTGAACTATAAAAAATTGGCCGAATTCATTCTTGTTTATTTCTATGCAAAGAACGTATTTTTCATCTTTCTTTGCGTAAACAATTGTGGTTTCTTTTTCTACAGCAGAATCGCTGTAAAGATGTCCTACGCAAATATTCATTTCTGAGCCAATTTGCATTAAGCGGTCCGTGTCTTCTGGAAGGCAAAACGAATAGCCAGAAATTTCATATTCAAGAATCTTTTCTTCGTCTGTGTATTTTATCGGGTGATTTATGTAATTTTTTTCATCATCGTCTAAAAATTCAGTATGCAAATCATTAAACGCTTGCATAAGCATATTGTGATTGTATTCGGTCGGACCTTCTTTTCCTAATTTTTTAAGCATTTCGTCTGTAAGAAGATTTTCTTTATTCAGTTCTTCCATATAAAGAACCACATCTTTTCCAAAATGATTTGTTTCGTCCACAAATCCGATTATAAATTTTGCAACTTTTGCGTTATCGTTATTAAAAACTTGCATAAGAAATTTTGTGTAATGCATAGCTTCGTCGCGTTTTTCAGAAATAAAAACAAATTTCGCTTCGTTATTCAAATTGCATAAAATTGCAGCGCCATAAAAAACTTCTTTTGCAAACCAGTTTTCTTTGTCGCAAAGCATTATTTTTTTTATGGCATTTTCATCTGTAAGACCACATTTTACAATTCCAAGATATTCTGCAAACTGTAAATGTCCAAGCAAAAAGATTTTGTTTATTTTTGGCGAATAAGAAAGTCCGCAATATTCAATAAATTTTTTAACACAATCCGACGAATGTTGAAGTTCGTCCGCTAAATTTTCTGATGAAAAATACTCGTTTCCGTCAAAAATTCTTGAATCATCAGGACGGATTCTGTAAAAGAAATCGGAAAAGTTATTCAATTCGGGCGAAAAAGGAAAAGTGCAGAAATTTACAAGTTTTTCAAAGTTTGTAATTCCGTAACTTGCCATTGGCTCAAAGCCACATTCGGTTTCTATCTGACTTTTTAAAACTTTTAGAATCTGATTGTATTCTTCGTCCGAAATGTAAAACCAACCGCGTCCAATCTCGCCAGAAAATTCGACGCTGCGCTTTGCAATATCAAATTTAAGATTTCGTTTTTTTATAGAAAGTTCAAGGCAATCTTCAGAAATTGCATAGTACGAATTTTCAATTTCTACAGAACTTGTTTTCGTTGTAGAATTGTCATTTTTAAGTTCCGCATTTATTATGATTTTGTTCGCGTTTGGAAGCCGTTCAGAATATTTTTCCATATTTGAATTGATTAAACAAAGTTCTTTTCCGTCGTCAAATTTTTTGTATTCTTGTATGCAGCTAAGCGGAACAAGTCGCTTTTTTCCATTCTGAAAATAAACTGTCGCAACTAAAATTCTAAATCCATCGTATTTATGAGGAAAAGGTTCGTTAATTATGCCTGGCATAATTCCAAGCCAAGTTGAAAAATTTTCTTCGCTAATTTTTACGACTACGCCAGTAAACGATTTTTCTTTAATTTCAAACTTGCGGTTGCAAAAATACGAATTTTCGTCTTCACAATAAAAAGAAAGCCTGCCAATAATTTCTTCTTTATTTCCAGTTTTAAATGCATACCAAAATGTTGAATTGTCCGGCTTTTGCAACAAAAACTGATTTTTGCAAGTCTTTAAGTATTTTGTGCAATGCACTTTTTGAAAGAGAATCTTCTTTTCTGCTGGAGAAAGTTTTATTACAGACATATATAATTGCCTTGCTTTCGTGATATTTGATAAGACTTTCCTACGATTGTACTATGTAAGGTCTATCATTGGACGACAGGAAGTAAATCTTTTTTGCAAGCTTCTTTATATTTTCGACATTGCGAGCAAAGCGAACCGAAGGTCGCCAAAGGCTAGCAATCTCTTGTTTCTA
>CAZSHF010000062.1:0-15118 GCA_964606655.1 uncultured Treponema sp. | reverse complement strand
GACAAAAGATTTTGAGTCTTTCGTGTCTACCATTCCACCACTCCGGCGAATGTTTACAAAATATAACAGAAACAAAAGTCTTTTTCAAGTCTGTTTTCGTTTATGTTTATAAAAGTCAGATTTTAAGATAATATTTCAAGAAGGAAAAATATGGACAACATAGAAAAATCCGCACGCGGGCTTTTAAAGACATTTTTTGGTTACGATTCATTCAGGCCTTTGCAAATCGATATTATAAAATCAGTTTTGAGCGGAAAAGACACGCTTGCAATCATGCCGACTGGCGGCGGAAAATCAATCTGTTATCAGATTCCGGCGTTGCTTTTTAAAGGAACAACGATTGTCGTTTCTCCGCTTATTTCGCTTATGCAGGACCAAGTAACTTCGCTACGTGAAAACGGAATTGAAGCCGCGTTTTTGAACAGCACGCTCGACTGGGATTCGTATGTTGAAACTGTCCGCGAAATCAAAAATGGAAAGATAAAACTTGTCTACATTTCGCCTGAAGCGCTTTCAACGGAGCGGATTCAGTCGATTCTTCACGAGATTGAAAACGGAGTAAGCCTTATCACGATTGATGAAGCGCATTGCATTTCGTCTTGGGGACACGATTTTCGCCCGAATTATCTTGAAATTGCAAATATCCGCGGACAGTTTCCAAAGTCGGTTTGCTTGGCTTTAACCGCGACCGCAACTCAGCAAGTTCGTCACGACATAATAGTCAATCTTAAAATGAAGAATCCTGAAGTTTTCGTTGCAAGTTTCAACCGTGAAAACATTTATCTTGAGGTTCGACCTAAAAAAGACGCGCTTTTTCAAGTTGTCGATTTTCTTTCAAGGCACAAAGACGAAAGCGGAATCATTTACTGCACTTCCAGAAAACAAGTTGATTCTCTAAGTTACGAGCTTTCCAAAAAAGGCTTTTCAGTTTTGAATTATCATGCAGGATTGGCGGACAATGTCCGCGCGGAAAATCAGGATTTGTTCATAAAAGACAAAGTTAGAATTATTGTCGCGACAGTTGCGTTCGGAATGGGAATAAACAAGCCGAATGTGCGTTTTGTGATTCATTATGATTTGCCGAAATCTCTTGAAGAATATTATCAGGAAATCGGGCGGGCAGGACGCGACGGATTAAAAAGCAACGCACTTTTGCTTTACGGAGCGCAGGACATTCACAAGATTCGGTTTTTCTTCCGCGATTCAGCGTTCCCTGAAAAAGATGAGGCTCTTTTGCAGAGCATGATAAATTATGCGACAAGCCATGTTTGCCGAAGAAAAGTTCTTTTAAGTTATTTTGGCGAGCAATATTCGCCGCGCGAAAACGACAGATGCTGCTGCGATGTCTGCACGCTTGGCCCGCTGAATGACAAAGATGTTACAATCGAAGCAGAAAAATTTATGAGCTGCATTTATCGGCTTCACGAACGATACGGCACTTCTTATGTGATTGACGTTCTTCTTGGCGAGAAAAACAAGCGCATAATCGAAAATAATCACGATTCGCTTTCGACTTACGGAATCGGAAAAGAACTTTCAAAGCAAGACTGGTTTACGCTTTGCGATGCGTTGATTGATTCCGGTTATGTTGAAAGATTCGGCGACTACAACGTTTTAAAGATTCTTCCAAAAGGGAAAGCGGCGCTTACATCGCGTGAAAAAATTATGCTTCCTGTCGATTTTGAAAAAAATGTTGTCCTAAATCAAGTTCGACCAAAAAAGAAAAAGTCATCTGCATTCAAGAAATCAGCGGATTTTTTACGGAATCTTGATGATGATGACAAAGCACTTTACCAGAAAATAAAAGACTGGCGACGAAAAGAAGCGGACGAAAACAACATTGCACCTTACCAAGTTTTCGGCGACAAGACAATCGAAGACTTGATAGAAAAAAAGCCTAAAAGCGAAGAAGAACTCTTAGGCATTTTCGGAATCGGTGAAGTGAAGGCAGAAAAACTAGGAAGTCAGATTTTGCGGTTGCTGGAGGAGTGAACGACAATATTTGTATCAAGCATATAAAGCATCAGAAACGCTCCTTGAAATTTACGCGGTTGGTGCGGATGTCTTCCGCTTCTTCATGTGAAAGACTTCCAAAAAAAGCCTTCATTTTTTCAAGTTTTTCCTGAGCATCTTGCCGAGGTTTTTCTTCTTCAAAATCCTTGTCCAAAAAAGTGATGATAACCCGCTGGTTTGGTTTTACTGCGATGTTGCCTTCTGTTATGTAATTGTGTCCGTCATAATATCCGTTTACTGATAACATTTTCGTGCCTCTCATAAAAAGTCAAGAAGGAAGTTTCAACTTCCGAGTGACTTTTTAAGCGTTCCTGCAGCAAAGCGAAGGAACGCAGTTGATATCCAAGTTTGCAACGCAAACTTGCCAAGATAAAAACTGACGCAATTTTAGTCAGTTTTTATCTTCGCCTCCCTTGCTCTTATTATAACACATTTTTTGTCATTATATGAAATGTTCTTGAATTCTTCCGTAAATGGCACGAATATAAATTTTGCATCTTATAAATAAGTAGCGAAAAATCTTGATTAATCAAACAGCCTTCTGCATTCCAGATAAAAACGTTTTTCGCTTGCCTCTCCCATGCTGAAGCTTTTTCTTGGAAGCGGACCTGTTGCGTTTATCGTTGCAAAGAAACTTTCCTTTTTTACAGGAGGCAGAAGAATTGTAAGCGTGTTTTCGTTTTTGCCGAGCCTGAAAACTTCGTCTTCGCCGTGAATGTAGTCGATTTCGCTTTTGTTTCCGCTGTTTTCTGCCTGCAAGATTTCGTCCAATGCTGGCTGCATTTTGCTTACGGCAAGTTCTTTTATTTGCGTTTCAAGAAGAACCAGATTTTCTTTTCCGTTTTCTGCAAACACAAATCCAAAATCGGCGTTGGAATTTTTCACTTGCTTTGAAAGCTCTTTTTCGGAATCAATATTGATTAGTTTTCCGTCAAGTTTTTCTGCAAGTTTTTGAATCACGCTTTTCTTTTCAGCATTAAAGACAACTCTGTGAATCGGCTCAAACGTTAATCCTTCGTCATAAATGTTCACGACTTCGACCAAAGCGTAGCGAATCGGGCAATTTTCGTCGTTCGCTTTTTCCGGATTTTCAGTTTTGTATTTTTCCCAGACTGCTTTTGCCGTTGCCAATGAATGATTTCCGTCGCCAACTGCAAAAAGAAACGAAGAACCGTCGGAACTTGTGTTTTTATTGCAGATGTTTTCCAAAGAAGCACGAACATATTCCAAATCGTCGCTTTTATTTACGCTCCAGCCAGAAATGCTTCCGCTTTCCTGCATTAACTTTCCTTTGTACAAAGGCGCGTTTTTGTTCACGCGATTTCCTGTTCCTTCTACAAGCAAACATTCTGCGTCGTTTACCAGAAGCATTATGTGCGGACTTTCAAGCGCCGCTCCTTCGCGGATTTCCATTCGTGGCGGAATCCGTTCTTTTATCGTTGCTTCTGTCGCGCGAATCAATGCACTTGAAAAAGGTTTCCATTCGTAATCTTCCAAATCGATTGAAAGAACCAAGCCGCGCCTTGTTCTTCCAAAATGAGTTTTCCGCTCAACATAAACCATTTCGTTTTGAGCAGGAAGAAAAACTCCGCTTTCCAGATAATCTTTCATTGTTTCTTGAATTTTTTTGATTCGTTCAGATTTATCGCTGTCATTCAAATAAACTTCAGGCAAAATTATGTTAAGTGTTGAAGGTTTTCCGCTTGCGATTTTTTCTGCGTTTTTCCAGTAATTTCTGTCCTGCGTGTATTGGTCGCAGGCAACAACACACCAAGTTTCTGTATCAATATTTTCAGGAATCAAGATTTCAGGCACTTTTACGCCCATTTGTTCAAAAGTTTTCATATAACGAAAATAACACAAAAATTTTCTTTATGCTATAATTCACTGACAGACCAAATGCTGACTTTTTTTCAAGCAGCGGAAAATGCACGTAGGCAAGGTTCCGATTTGAAAAACAATCTGCACAAGCGAGTAACTAAAACTTAAAAATTGCAGATAAAACTTGTTTGGTGATTTCGATAAACTCAATCACCGTAAATTTTGCACGAGCGCGGAAGCCGTTTTTCATAATCGGGTTCTTGCCGAAAGTGCATTTTTGAATAATTTTATAAAAGTCAGCATTTGTGCTGGCAGGAAATTATGGCGGATTTTTCACTTCAGCAAACACAGAACGCTTCTCAGATTCAGGTTCAAAGAATGAGCCAAAGGCAGATTCAGGCTTTGCGTCTTATTTCGATGAACAATATGGAACTCCGCAATGAAATTTATAAATTCGCTGATGAAAATCCTGCATTTGAAATCACGGACGATTCTTTTTCAGAAGGAATCAAAAAGGTTTCGCCTTCACAAAAAAATTCTCGTCTTTCTTCTGTTCATCTGGGAAGCACGACTGCAAGCGGAAACGAAATGTCCGACAATTTTCAGAAAATGCTTGAAAGTTCCCCTGATTCTCGCGAAACGCTTCAAGATCATCTTTTGTCAGAGGCAAGAATGAGCCGGCTTTCCGATGAAGAGGAAAAACTCTGCGAAAAACTTATAAACAATCTTGATGAAAACGGCTGGCATTTTCTTGATCCGCATTCGCTTCTTGATAAAAACGACAAAACGCAAACGGAAGATTTTTTGAATCATTGCATTTCGCTTGTGCAGAGTTTTGATCCGATTGGAACTTGCTGCAAAAATGTTCAGGAAAGCCTTGAAGTTCAGGCGAAAATCCTGCAGAACAAAAATCCGCTTGTTTCGTTTATTCTTCACGGACATTTGGATTTGATAAGTCCGCCCGAAACGGAAAAAGCGATTCGTAAAATGCAAGCATTTGTAAAGTTGCAGGAAAAAATGGCGTTTTTGAGCGCGGAAGAAACTTTGGATAAATCGCTCATAACTGAAAAAAATGTTAGCGATGCAATTGATTTCATAAAAACGCTTAATCCGCGTCCTGCACAAGGTTTTGATTCTAAGAGCCAAGTTCAGTTTGTTTCGCCGGATTGTATTGTTGAAAAAGTTTCTGGAAAAATCGAAAAAGATGATTTTGAAAAAGGACTTGTTACTGGACTTAACGATGAAAAAACGTCGTTTCAGGAAGGCGATTTTTATTTCCGTGTTGTGAACCAGAAAAATTACATTCCGAACTACAGAATCTCGCCTTCATTCAGTGAAGATAACGATTTTGCGGGGCTTAAAAAGCAAGCGGAAGGTTTTATTGATTCTCTTGAATTTCGAAGCCGTTCTGTTTTGCGTACATTCTGCATTCTGGTTTCGCTTCAGAAAGAATTCTTTGCGTTCAGACCTGAAAAACTAAAGCCTTTGACGCAGAAAACGCTTGCAAATCTTGCGGGCGTTCACGAATCTTCAATTTCGCGTTTTGCTGATTCAAAATATTTACGATGCGAATGGGGAACTTTTCCTGTGAAATACTTTTTCACTTCGGCGATTTCAAAAAATGTTTCAAATAATAAAGCAAGCGTAAATAACGAAGAAAATGAAAGTGAAGGCGAAAAAACAGAAGTTTCGTCGCAGGCAGTAAAGATTGAAATGAAAAAAATCCTTGAAGAACACAAAGACGACAAGAAAAAACTTTCCGACCAGAAACTTGCGGATTTGCTGAATGAAAAAGGCTTTAAAATCGCGCGAAGAACTGTCGCTAAATACCGAAGCCAGCTTAATATCGAATCTAGTTATTTACGCTAATCACATTTTGTATTGATTTTTCACGATGCTTTTCGCTTTTTCCGCATATTCCGGCAAAATGCGCGAACTGTTGTTGTTGATAAAGCCCGGAAGAACAAGTTCTCCGCTCACAAGAACGCGAACTGCTCTGTTTCGGCGGATTTCGTTTTTCGCGCTTTCCGGCTGTTTTTCGCACATCAAAAGATAACCGTTGTAAGCGTCAAGCATGCTTTGCGTGATTTTCTTTTCGCGTTGTGTCTGGTTTTCAGGAAGTTCTGGAATTTTTATTTTTGAGGAAACTCCGATGTAATCCGGGTCAGGATTTGCGCCTTTGTTCGCGGAATAAATAACCGGCCAAAGATGACGGTTCTTGTATTTTTCATCCGCGATTTTGTTGTAGCAGCCGCCGGAAGAAACAAGATAGGATTCAAAAAGCGCTTCGGCAGAAATCTCGTCATAAGGATTCTCATTCCGGCCTGTTTTTATTTCTGTGTCCGCTTCATTTTTTTCAGAATCCTTTTGCACTGAAACATCGGGCTTTACATCCTCGTTTTCGGAGCGTCGTTTTTCATCCTGGGAAATTCCTGATTCTTTAGGAAAACACGATTTTACAAGAACCGCGATTAAAATCACAATCAGAATGACAGCGACTCCAAGAAGAATCAGAACAGAAGGCTTTTTCGTTCTCTTTTTTGAATCAGATTTAAAAGAATTTTCCGCAGCCTGAACAGACGAAACAGCAGGAAAATCCGGAGCATCAGCCAGAACCGTAACCGCCTTTGACTCTTCTTCAAGTTTTGACGCTTTCGCATAAAGTCCGTTCGGAGAGACTTTTTCGTTTTCTGAGACTTTTATGACTTTAGGCTTCAAATGAGAATATTTCTTGTTCACGCGTTTTGAAAGCGCCGAGCAAGGAACAAACCGGATTTTCCAGTGAGCAGGAATTTCAATTTTCACTCCGTTCTGAGGATTAAAGCCGACCGACGATTCAATCCAGGTTTTCTTGAAAGTTCCGAAATTGTACACGGAAAAACTTTCAGAGTCTTTCAGACCTTTCCTTACGACCGAGAAAAACGCTTTTGAAAAATTCTTTGCGGTTTCAAGGCTGATTCCTGTTTTCTGAGAGAGATGTTCAGCCAAAACAGACTGTGTCAAAAACTCACCCATTTGTTTTGTCCTCATTTATTTCATCTTTCAGATTCCGCGAAGGCTTGAATTTCAGCCTTATTTTCTTTGGATAAAGCATCCGTTTTTTTGTTGCAGGATTGATTCCTTCCCTTTCCTTTGATTCAGAAGTTTTGAAAGTCCCGAATCCCGGCTGGACAAATTTTCCGCCGTTTTCAAGCACAGAAGAAATTTCTTCAATCATCGCGTTCAGAGTTTCAGAAGTTTTCTTTTTTGTGAGATTCAATTCCTCGGACATTTCGGCGATTAATTCCTGTTTTGTCATAACATGATTTTACACCCAAAAAAGGAATCTGTAAAATTTCAGGAAAAACAATTCTTCTATAATTTTGAGCGATTTTCAGCGGTTTCCTAAAATTTCAGGAAGTTTGTAAACGTCGCGGACTCCGCTGACTAAAATGCCTCCCATTCCAAGCTCAAGCGGAAGAGAAATGTCCATATCGTAGCGGTCGCCGACAGAAAGACATTCTTCCGGTTCTGACGAAGTTTTTTGTGCGGCAAGAAGAAACGGTTCTTTTGCAGGTTTTGATTTTCCGCAAGTGTCAAGCCCGATTATGTCAAGAATCAAATCTTCAATTCCGATTGCAGAAAGCGTTTTTTTTGCAGGCAAGACCGGATTATTTGTAACGCAGATAAGTTTGTATTTTTGTTTAAGGCGCGAAAGAGTTTTTATGAGCGTTTCATCTTTTGCAAGATATTTTTCGGGCGACAAAAGTTCTTTTCGCATTTTTATTGATTCTTCAATTGGAATTCCAAACTGAAGCAAAATGTTTCCAAGGCTGATTTTTTTTCCGTTATGCTCGTTTTTCCATTTTCGCCTTGCTTCGCTGATTTTATTTCGCGCTTCACGGTTTGTAATTCCCATTTTTTTTGCAATATAACGAATCTGAACATCAACTTGCTCGATTGCGTAGGCTTCGTTTGTATATAAAGTTGAATCAATGTCAAAAATGATTGTTTTTAAGTTTTCAGGAATTTTGTAAATCATGTATTTTCCGGAAGGCTTTGCAGAACTTTCAAAAGTTTTTTCTATTTTTACAAGATTTTCCGCTGCTTCTTGGATTGAAGAAAAAAATCCTAGCGAAGTAAAGGCAACGCAAGCGTTTCCTAAAAGTTCTGCATCTCTGCATTGCGGAACTTGAAGGCTGATTCCGGAATTTATTGCTTTTTGTGAAAGCCACTTGTCGTTTTTCGCTTGTCCGCCGGTGCAAGTCATAACATTGTCGATTTTCTGGTTTGATTCTGCGGCGACTTTTCTAAGCAATGTTATTCCTTCGCGGACATCATTTGAGATTTTAAGCATTTCGTGAAAGCCTTCGGAATTTTTGTCGGCGAAGCAATAATCGATGATTTCTTCCCAAGTGCTTTTTTTGCCCGAAAGAGATTCAATTTCGTTTCTGAATCGTTCAAGGCGAATTCCGCTTTCTGGAATCAAAACACTTAAATTCCAAAGTCCGCTTATTATCGAAGGCAAAGTTCTAATTCCTTCATTATAAATCGGCTTTTCTACGCAAAAATTTATTCCTTCGCTTGAACCGCTTCTGTCGCAGAGTTTTCCGGGACGCAAAGTGTTCGTTCCGATTATCGCGGCGACAAAATCCGGCCCGCAAGCAAACACAGGAATTTCGGAAAGCCCGGTTTTCTTCTGGATTCCAGGCAAAAGACTTCCCGCGTTAAATCCAACCGGAACAAAGGAAGGAAGTTTTTTCTGCTCCTCATCTGTAAATCCGGCTGCGAAAAGCGAATCTTTTGCCCAGTAAGCCGGCTTGTAGCGTTCCTCAGGAAGAACTGTGATTTTTTTTCCTGTAAGTTTAAAGACCAGAAATTCCGGGCCTGAAAAAACTGATGAAGACGACGAAAAATCCTCAGGATATTTTTTTCTGAAAATGCAAAGTCCTGGAATAAAAAGAGATTTTGTCTCAATCGGCGGAATTTCTGTCTTGTCGTTCCACAAGACTGTCCGACCGTTCTCGCTTGCAATTGTCGGACCGTTTCCGCTTATGCAGACCGCGCCGATTCTGCATTTTCCTGAAATCCTAAGAGCGCATTCCTGAAAACGCATAAGCCATTCGTTCGCCTCAAATCCGGCGTCTTTAAAATCAAAAGCGGCTCGTTCAAAATCAAGGACATTTCCGTTTTCGTCGATTGCGGCGGCCTTTAAAGAAGTTGTCCCGATGTCAGCGCAAAGAACATTAAACATATTTCATAATATAACCGATTTTCCGGATATTTCCAAAGTCTCCGGGTTAGACTACGGGCTAGTAATATATTACCAGCTGTCTTGCAGGTGGCACTTTTTTACTAATTTTATCGTTTCTATAGTATTTTTTTCCTAGAATATCGCCATGAGTTTTAGTGAGAATCTTCGAGAAGCGATGAAAGTCATGGGAATCACTACAAAAGAACTTTCCGCGATGACAAATTTGAAAGAAGACACAATCAGCAGTTACTTGAAAACAAACGGAGCAATGCCGACAGCAGAAAAAGCGGTGAAACTTGCAAATGTTTTAAATACAAGCGTTGAATTTCTGGTCACAGGATTCGAAAAAAGGAACACAGGCGCGACATACGATATGCACAAAATAAAAAAATACTCAAACTGGCTTGAAGCCTTGGATAAAATTCCTGAAGAATCCAGAAACCCGATTCTGAACATGATTTCAGAAATGAGCCAAAAATACACAAAAGGCTGAATACGCTCCAGCCTTTTTACGAATTCTCTCTTTTTATATTTTCTATTCCTTTACTTTGGAAGAGTTCACTTCCTGAGCCTTGACGATTTTTTCTATTATCGTCCGGTTGTCAAGCAAATCACCGATTGACTGGTTGTGATGGATTCGGGTAATCACATTCGCGAAAAGACCTGAAACATCTGTCGAGATGTACCATTCTTTAGACAACAAATCCTCGTGGTAAACAGCGTTTGTTCCAATCACACGGTAGAAAAGCCCCTGCTTGTAAGCCTCGTCAAAAAGCTCAATCGCGTTTCCTGTAAAGAACGGAAGGCTTATCGCCGCGATGACTTTTGTCGCTCCGTTCTCTTTAAGGAACGACATCGCTTTAAGTAGAGTTCCGCCGGTTCCAAGCATATCGTCGGCAAGGAAAGCGACTTTTCCCTTCACATCGCCAAGAAGCTTTATGCTTTTTATGTTTGTGTCTTTTGCGTTCTGAGTGACAACAGAATAGTCACGCTCCTTGTAAATCATCGCAAGCGGAAGCTTAAGTCCCGAAGCGTAGAATTTATTTCTGTCAATCGCTCCAGTGTCAGGCGAAACCACAACCAGGTCTTCTGTCTTTCCTGCAAGATCCACGATTTTTCCAAGCTCGCGGATAATCTGATAGCTTGCGTGAAGGTTCTCAAGGTTGATTGAATTGAACGCGTTCACGATTTCGCGGCTGTGAATGTCAAGTGTTATAATCCGCGAGACTCCGAGCATTTCGTAAATATGTCCAATCATCGCAGCAGCAAGACCTTCCCTTCCTTTCTTTTTATGCTGGCGGCTGTAAGGATAAACAGGAACAACCAGAGTTATGTTTGCCGCTCCAGCCTGATGAACTGAATCGATTGTGTTCAGAAGGCACATTATATGGTCATTCACAGAAAGAGAAAGCCTGTTCTTTCCGCCGTTCAATGAAAGAATCTCGTGGTTTTCGACATCCTGAAAAATATAAATATCTTTTCCGCGGATTGACTCATTTATCTCTGTCTTGAATTCGCCGTTCGCAAAATAAGTGAATGTAGCGTTTACTTTAAATGAAGGAATTCTGTACACATCAGTAGGTTTTCTTACCATCAAATCTGAAGTCTCAATATCATGCCTGTAGTTTATGTCCCGGATAAGCTGGGTTTTGTCAATCTCATACTTTTTTGAAATGGCATCGTTTTTCAAAGTGAAACGATGTTTGTACATATGTTTTAAATGTGTGATTACCGCGTCTGCAAAGGATTCTCCGCCAGGACAGGCAATAACCGCTAAATCTGTTGGGTCAGAATATGGCATTTTTGTAAAAACCTCTTAAGTATCTTGTTGCATGGACATATTAACACTTTTGGCGGTTCTGTTCAACGAGAGGAACGGCTACGGTAATTATGATTCTAAAGATTATTGCCTATAAACGGAAAATTTATAGTGTATAAATTTAAAATTTACAGTCTATACACGAAAATTTTATAGCGTATAAATTTAAAATTTATACGCTATAAACGAAAAATTTATAGACTACAATCAAAAAAATTAATTTTCGTGATAAAATATTTCTATGACACAAACGGAACAGCAAAAAAGTGCAAAATTATTCGCAGAAAACTGGGCGAACAAAGGCGATGAAAAGCAGGAAACGCAACGATATTGGATTGGAATTTTGGGCGAAGTTTTAGGAGTTGTTAATCCGCAGAATTACATTGAATTTGAAAAGAAAGTAAAGCGAGTTGAAAGCCGTCATTGCGAACGTAGCGACGCAATCTCAGAAAGCGAAAAAGATTGCCACACGGATTCGGAATTCCTACGCAATTCCAATGCAAAGAATAGGAATGAAACAAAGATTGCCTTTAGTCCGCGCAATTCAACAACCAACTTCATAGATGCTTATATTCCTGATACGAAAGTTTTAATCGAGCAGAAAGGAATCAAGATTGACTTGAACAAAGCCTACGAGCAGTCAGACGGAACTGTTTTAACTCCATACGAGCAGGCAAAGCGTTATGTAAACGATATGAAAGCAAGCGAAAAACCTCGTTGGATTGTTGTTTGCAATTTTGCAGAGTTTGATGTCTACGACTTGGAAAATCCGCAGAATCCGCCTGAAATCATCTTCCTGAAAGATTTAGAAAAAGATTACTATCGTCTTGAATTTTTGGTTGACCGCAAAAATGAGAACATCCGCCGAGAAGTTGATATTTCTGTCGCGGCGGGCACGCTGGTCGGCAAGATGTACGACGCGCTTGTAAAAGAATACATCAATCCGACTGCGGAAAGCTACCGTTCGCTTAATGTCTTGTGCGTCCGTCTGGTTTTCTGTTTTTATGCGGAGGACGCAGGACTTTTTGAAACGCGAACGAGTTTTGAGGACTACATAAAATCATTCGCGATTGAAAACTTGCGTGACGGAATGATAAAACTTTTCAAGGCTCTCGACACGAAACTTGAAAACCGCGACAAATACGATTTGAAACTAAATCCTTTTCCGTATGTGAACGGCGGACTTTTCCACGATGAAAACATCGAGATTCCGAACTTCACGCAGGAAATTGTAGATGTCCTTGTAAACGACTGCGCTCCATTCGACTGGCACGAGATTAGCCCGACAATTTTCGGAGCGGTTTTTGAAAGCACGTTGAACCCTGACACAAGACGCAAAGGCGGAATGCACTACACTTCGATTGAAAATATCCACAAAGTAATTGACCCGCTTTTTTTGGA
The DNA here is from genome assembly GCA_964606655.1 of uncultured Treponema sp. GTDB lineage: Bacteria > Spirochaetota > Spirochaetia > Treponematales > Treponemataceae > Treponema_D. The sequence goes on along the minus strand of CAZSHF010000062.1, from coordinate 2,831 downwards.
TGGATTGAATGAAGAATTCAACAAAATTATTGGAATAAAAAATGGCAAAAACAATATGGTGATTGAGCCTGTCGAAACCACAAATAAAGGTGATTTCGATAAACTCAATCACCTTCATTTATCAAAACAGCAACAACAAAAGTTATTTGCTTTTCAAAACAAACTTGGCTCTCTCACATTTTTAGACCCGGCGTGCGGAAGCGGAAACTTCCTCACCGAAACGTATTTAAGTTTGCGCCGCCTAGAAAATAAAGTAATTTCCGCTTTGAACAAAGGCGAAAAGGTTTTGGGCTTCGACGAGTTTATCAAAGTCAAAATCAGCCAGTTTTATGGAATTGAGATAAACGATTTTGCTGTGACCGTTGCGAAAACGGCTTTGTGGATTGCGGAATCGCAGATGATTAACGAAACGGAAAAAATCATCTCGCAGCAAATTGACTTTCTGCCGTTAAAAACGCAGGCGAACATTGTGGAAGGCAACGCGCTGCGTATGAACTGGGCGACGCTCACGAACCTTGACGGCACAAAAGCGGAGCAGCCGATGTTGTTTGATTTTGAAAATGAAGAAAACGCGATGGTTGGACGAAAAGATGCGGTGGTTGAGTTTATCGAAACCACCAACAATGGAAAAAGTGATTTCGACAGGCTCAATGACCGTCATTCTGAGCGTAGCGAAGAATCTCATCATTACGATTATATTATGGGAAATCCGCCGTTTGTGGGAACTAAGTATCAAAGTCAAAAACAAAAAGAGGATATTTTGCAGCTTTCTCCTGCTTTAAAACCTCTTGATTATGTTACCGGCTGGTACAAAAAGGCACTTGATTTAATCAAAGACACAGACACAAAATGCGCTTTCGTCTCGACAAACTCAATTACGCAAGGAGAACAGGTTGCGCTTTTGTGGAAGCCGCTTTTTGCGGACGGACTTGAGATTGATTTCGCGTACAGGACTTTCAAATGGGATAGTGAAAGTTCAGAAGTCGCGCATGTTCACTGTGTGATTATTGGATTTAGTGTAGGTGCAGAAGCGTCCTCGCATCAGAAATTCATTTTTACCGAATCAGGCGAAAAAATCAACGCAAAAAATATCAATGGCTATTTGCTGGATGCTGACAATCTTTTTATAGAAAATCGGAAAAAGCCTTTGTGCAACGTTCCTGAAATTACTATGGGCAGTATGCCGAACGACGGCGGTTATTTATTGCTAAAAGAAGATGAAAAAAATGAAATGATAAAGAAAAGTTCGTTATCAGAAAAATATATTAAACAGATAAAAGGCTCGGAAGAGCTCATAAACAATAAAAAATTATATTGCCTATGGCTTACAAAATATGAACCATCTGAAATAAAAAAATGTCCTGAAATATTGAATCGTATTGATGAAGTAAGAAAGACACGTTCAGCAAGTTCAAGACCTTCAACAAAAAAACTTGCAGAAACTCCTATGTTGTTTGCAGAAATTCGCCAACCAGATAGTAATTACATTGCAATCCCAAAAGTTTCTTCAGAAAAGCGTCGCTATATTCCGATAGCCTTTGAAACCCCGGAAGTTATTGCGAAAGACCAACTTTTTATTGTTCCAAATGCTGACCTTTATATTTTTGGTGTGCTTACAAGTAACGTTCATAATGATTGGAACAGGGCTGTTTGTGGTCGCCTTGAAACACGATATAATTATTCATCAGGAATTGTCTACAATAATTTTCCGTGGCCAGACGCAGTGTTTGAGAAAAAAAGTGTGGTGGTTGAGCCTGTCGAAACCACCAGAGATGGTAAAGGTGATTTCGATAAACTCAATCACCACAAGGCAACAATTAAACAAACAGCACAATTGATTCTTGATGTTCGTGCAAAATATCCTGCTTCTTCGCTTGCAGATTTGTACGACACTCTTTCAATGCCACCCGACTTGCGCAAAGCACACGAAGCCAACGACCGCGCAGTCATGCAGGCGTATGGATTCGACGAGAAGATGACGGAAGCGGAGATTGTGTCGGAGCTGTTTCGAATGTACGAAAAACTCGATAGCAAGCTCAGGTTTCTTAAGTTAGGCAATGGAACACCGCTTGCTGAGCGTTCCGAAGCGGAACAAAGTGAAGCGTAAGAATGAGCGAATAGCGAAGTGAAACGAGCGCGACAACGAAAGTGCTCGCGGAACTGCCGACCGCGAAGCGGGAACGCCCGAAACATGAAAAAAAACATTCCGATAAAAATTCCGTTTGCCTAAAACCTCTTTTTGTTCTACATTGAAATCTCACAATTAATTGTGCAAAACGAGGCGAAAGCCCCTGTAGAATTTTATGTTTGCGGTTTTCAAAAAAAACCGCAGTAATGGAGAACGTCGATGTCGGAAAAAGACACCAATCAGTATTACATTACCAGACAGGATTCCACAGAATCTAATGCCCGAAGTTATCCGCGCAAATTCCCATTTGCATTGGTAAAAGCCAAAGGATCTTGGGTTGAGGACATTGAAGGAAACAAATATCTGGATTTTTTGTGCGGAGCGGGAACTCTTGCACTTGGACACAACGATGACGAAATAAATCAAGCAATGATAAAAATGCTACAAAGCGATTTTCCGCTTCATACGCTTGATTTAACAACTCCGGTAAAAGACGAATTTATTCAAACTGTGCTTTCGCTTCTTCCAGCGGAACTTAAAGACAACGCAAAAATTCAATTTTGTTCGCCAAGCGGAACAGACGCAACAGACGCGGCGTTAAAACTTTGCAAAACTGCAACTGGTCGTTCCAATATAATCGCGTTCCAAGGCGGATTTCACGGAATGGGACACGGCGCGCTTTCTTGCACAGGAAACTTAAACG
>CAZSHF010000061.1:0-15198 GCA_964606655.1 uncultured Treponema sp. | reverse complement strand
GACAACAGCAGTTCAATTCTGCTAGGAGATGCTAGGCCAAACATAACAGTTTGGCTTTTTTTTTGCGGTTTTGAATTTAAGATTCGGATTTCATGATGGACGGAATAGACGAGATATACGAAACGGACGGAAAAGAGAACAGTTCTGATTTTCTTGAGGAATATGCTGAAAATATTCAGGAAGATTCTGTCAAGGCGAAAACTGTCAAGAAAATCGACGTGGACGAAGCCGGAGAATATCTTTCCTCTGGCGGACCTTTGGCTTCGTTTTCCGCTTCCTTTGAGGAGCGGCCGGTTCAGATTGAGCTTTTGAGGAGCATCGCGCGGACTTTCAATGAAAACGGAATCGGAGTTTATGAGGCCGGAACAGGTGTCGGAAAATCCTACGCTTATCTTATTCCTTCGATAATCTGGGCATTGAACAACAAGGAGAAAGTCGTAATCTCCACAGGAACGATAAATCTTCAGCAGCAGCTCTGCGAAAAAGACATTCCGATGGCGGAAAAGATTATCGGCCGGAAAGTGAAATTTGTCCTTTTGAAAGGACGGCAAAATTACGTGTGCAAAAGGCGGTTTTACGACGCCAGCTCGCAGAGAGAGCTTTTTGATGACAGCGAAATCATGGACAAAATTTCCGGCTGGGTCGAGAACACAGGAACTGGAAGCCGGAGCGAGCTTCCTTTTCTTCCGCCTGAAAATGTCTGGTCAAGGATAAACTCTGAAAGCGACGCCTGCATGGGCCCGCGCTGTCCTTACCACGCGGAATGTTTTGTGATGAAAACGCGTAAAGAAGCCGCATCCGCGAATATAATTGTCGTGAATCATCATCTTCTGTTCGCGGACATCGAGGCGCGCCTTTCTTCTGGAAACTATGAAGAGGCCGCTGTTCTGCCTCCGTACAGACATATTGTATTCGACGAGGCGCACGGAATCGAAAACGCCGCGACAAGTTTTTTCAGCAAAAGCTTCAGCCGTTTCAAGATAATGAAGCAGGTGAATGCGCTTTACAGACGCAGGAAGAAAACGGAAAGCGGCTATCTCTGCACGCTCGCGATTATCTCTTCATCTGAAGACAAGGCGACTTCTGCCTATGAAATGGTGAACCGGATAAAGAACGACCTTATGAATCTTGAGACCGCGGCTCTGGATTTGCTTTCAGGCGGACTTAATTTAAGGCTTTGCGAAAAGACTTTCCGCTCTTTCGGTCCTGTGATTTCTCTTTCGGCGACGCTTGCAAAAAGCATCGACAGTTTTGTTTCGCTTTCGCGACAAATTATGGAAGGAATCTCTGACGAGGACAAGGAAATTCCTGTCTACTGGGAGACTAAAATTCTTCTCCGCCGCCTTGAAGATGTCTGTGTGATTCTGAATGATTTTTCTTTCTGGGACGAAAAAAAAGACCATGTGTTCTGGATCCAGAGACGCGTTCTTTCAGGCGAAGCGGCAAGGGATTCAGAAAATCCGGTTTACCTTGTGTTCACAGAAACTCCGCTTGAAATCGGAAGCCTTATGAACAAAGGCGTTTTTGAGCCGATGAAAAGTGTCGTATGCACTTCGGCGACGCTGAAGACAGGAAGGGATTTTCATTACTGGCTGAAAAGGAGCGGAGTTGTTTTCGCGGAAGAGGAGCGTGTCTTTCTTGGAGATTTTCCTTCGCCTTTTCCGTATGAAAAGAATATGCTCTTTGCTGTTCCTTCAGATGCTCCTTTTCCGGACGATGCGGCTTTTCAGGACTGGATTGAATCTGCGATTTCAAGGCTGATTCTTGCTTCCGACGGACGGACTTTAGTCCTGTTCACTTCCTATGATTCTCTTAAAAACGCCTTCAATTCTGTCCAGAGAAAGCTTTCAAAATCTTTTGACGGAATGTTTCTGCGTCAGGGAAGCGACGACAACGCGAGGCTTCTTGACCTTTTCAAAAAAGATTTCAAGAGCGTTCTTTTTGCGACTGACTCTTTCTGGCAGGGAGTAGATGTTCCGGGCGAGTCGCTTTCGCAGGTCATAATTGCAAAGCTTCCTTTTACAGTTCCGAACGATCCTGTCTTTACAGCGAGGGCCGAGGCGATTGAAAGAAGAGGCGGCTCGTCGTTTATGGATTTAAGCGTTCCCGAGGCGGTCATCAAATTCAGGCAAGGAGCAGGACGGCTTCTGCGCCGCGGAGACGACAAAGGAGTCGCTGTTGTCCTTGACAGGAGAATCTACGAGAAACGCTACGGCGCGTTTTTTATGCAGAGCCTTCCCGAATGCAGACGTGTTTACGAGCCGCTTGAAAAAATCGCGGAAAAGGTGAGAGGCTTCATTTTCGGATAAAAAATTTCGGGATAGCCCAAATGCCGAGTTTTATGAAAGTATACAAAAATGCACTCTCGGCAAGAAGGTTTAAATGCGTCTCTGAAATATCTCAAGCCGCATTTAGCTTCAAGTCTGATTCTCAAACTTGCCTGTTTATATGGGGCTGTCTAATAAGTTTAGAACGTAGCGGTCATTGAGCCTGTCGAAATGACCTATCCGCTATATACGGTGGTTGCTTACGCGCCCTTCGGGACGAGAGCCTCAACCACCAAGTTTTATTCTTTTTAGACAGCCCCAACAAGTCATTTTCGGAAACTGAAGTTTCCTGCAATGCCTTGTTTTTAGGAATCCGATTATGAAAAACGGCTTCCGCGTTCGTCAAAAACTGTGGCGGCTGAGCAAATCGCCCGCTTGCGCACGAAGCGAAGTAACCGCCAAGCAAGCATTGTCTGCAGCTTTTAAGTTTTTCGCGCTTCACTTGCGCAGATTGTTTTTCAAATCGGACCCTTGCCTGCGCGCATTTTTTATTGTTTGCAAAGGAAATCGACATTTTGGCTATTTATTCATAAAAGTCGACATTTGGGGTAGACAAAGTTTTTTGAAAACTAGTTTTCAAGTCCTTCAAAAGTGTAGTCTGCCCTGAAGAAATCAGGCTTTACAGCGCACATATTTAGCCGCACTTCCCAATGAAGATGAGGCCCCGTCGCAAGCCCTGTCGAGCCTGAAAGCCCGATTCTTTCTCCGTTTTTCACAATGTCGCCTTCATTCACTTCAAGAGATTTAAGATGATAGTAAAGGCTGTAAAGTCCAGGAAGATGCTCAACCACGACTGACCAGCCTGTGGAAATCCTGAACTCCGCCATCACGACTTTTCCGTCCTGAGAGGCTCTGACTTCTGTACCTTCTGGAACTCCGTAATCATCTCCGTAGTGAAGGGAAGTCTCTGTCTTTCCGTTCACATATCTGTAAGTCCGTCTGTCGCCGAAGTGAGCGGTCATTCTTTCTGATTCAACAGGCTTTGAGAAAGGTTTAAGCGAATAGACTGAATCCTGGTTTACAGTTCCAAGAAGAGCGTTCAGTTTTTCTATCTGTTTAAGGCGTTCACCTGACATATTCTGCTTTATGCCTGTGTTTCTTTCGTCAAGGTCGATTGTCTCCTGGACAAACGAGGCTTTTTTCATTTCAAACGGAAGATTCATCTCTTTTCCGTCTTCGCCGTTCACAAAAACTATGATTTTAAGGGCGTAGTTTTTTTCACTCTCAAGCCAGGCGGAAAGAGGAATCCCTGAAAGAAGCTCCGCGGAGTTCTGGCTCTTTTTTTTCTGTGAGACTGAATAAAAATTCGCGCTTTCAATTTTCTTTTCGCCGGAATAAAGCTGGAATATCCCTTTGACTTCTCCCTGGTTTTTGCGCTTGGCGTTCCTTGAGAATTTGAAGCTGAGCCTTGCGAATACCGCCTCTCCGGGTTTCGCCTCGGAATTGTAGCTTACTTTTCCGCTGTACGATTCTTCCTGGAAAGTGAACGAAGTCGCGGACATCTCTGCGCCGAGCAGAAGAATGAGCGCAAGAATCAGGATTTTTTTCATGTTTTCCTCTCTTTTCTATTTTATGGATTTTATGAAATCTTCCGAAAGTCCTTTTCTTGAACGTTTCTAGTCAAGTTTTTCGGGAATGTCCACCAGAATCATCTGGGGAGTCACATTTCCGTTGAAATAATTCTTGTTTATGTTGTAGACGACATTTATCCTTGAGCCTTTGTCAAAATCGCGTCCGAGCCTTTCCGCTTCTCCCCAGAACATTCCTGGAAACTTGCATTGTCCGCAGTCAAAGATGAGCTTTAAATGCTGGCGTTCTGTTTTTCCGCAGGCTGACGCGTCAAAGACAGGAATCATTTTTGTCTGGAAAAGAAGCCTTGGATTCGCTTCTCCGTAAGGCTCAAAAAAGTCGAGCGTCCTGATTATTTCGGGAAGAAGCTTGTCGCACGGAAGCTCAGCGTCGATTTCTACTGTTTCTGTTCCGTCTGAAAGCCTTGAGTTTTCCGCGATTGCCTTTGCTTTTTCAAGGAATTTGTCAAGTTTTCCGCTTTCAAAGCTGAATCCAGCCGCGGCGTCGTGTCCTCCGTAGTTTATGAAAAAACCTTCACCGAACGCGCCGAGAAATTCCGTCGCCTTTATGTTCCGGCAGCTTCTCATCGAGCCGACCGCTGTCTTTCCGTCGTCTGTGAAAGTCACCGCGATTGAAGGGACATTGTATTTCTTCATTATGTTTCCTGCGAGAATTCCTGTGATTCCTCTGAAAATCCGTCTGTCGCAGACAATGCAGGCTTTTTTTGAAAGGTTCATGAAGCTTTCTTCCGCCTGTCTGTGCGTTATGATTTCGCCGTCCTGGACATATTCTTTCCGTTTTTCGTTAAGCGAAAGGATTTCTTCTGCGAGCCTGTTTCGTTCTTCCGTCTCATCTGAAATCAGAAGACTGAGCGAAAGGTTTGATTTTCCTAGCCTTCCTGCGGCGTTCAGGACAGGAACAATCGACCAGGAAAGGTCTGTCGCGCTTATTTCTTTTCCGTGAAGGTTTGAGCGCGCGGCAAGCTCCTGAATGCCTTTTCGGATTTTTCCCTTGTTCATTGTCTCAAGCGCGGCTTTTATGAAAAGCCTGTTCTCGTTTTTAAGAGGCATTATGTCGGCAAGCGCTGCAATCGCGACAAGCTGCATATCTTTTTCCTCGTCGTCTTTCAGGTTCGGGAAAACCTGGTTCTTGCGCTTTTCGATGTATGTGACAAAAATATTGAAGAAAATATCAAGCTCTGAAAGCTGATTTTCGCTGTATCTTGCAAGAACCGATTTCTCTTTGAGCTCGGAAAGCTCTTTTGACGAGAACGATGAAAAGCCCGGGATTGTCCTTGAGATTTCTTCTTTCATGTCGGCAAGCTGGAAATCGACTGAAGAGCCGAAAAGCCTTTTCAGGTATTCAGACTGTTTTTCCTTGTTCCAGACAAGAATCATCTGTCCTTTCAGAAAATCAGCAAGTTTTGTTCCGTAGACTGAGACAGGAAAGTTCTCAAAGTTTTCTGAATATTCTGCCTTTTTCACAAGGTTTCTTGTCTTCAGGCACGAAATATTTATCGCGCCGTCTTTTTCTGAAATATCCATAAGGCAGAAATCCTGTCCGTAAAAATCTTCCATGCGGCTCATTCTGAGCGCGCTTACAAGTTTGTACGCGACCGCCGCGCCGGAAATGTCTTTGAAAGGGTAGAGCGAATCTTTTTTCTTGGGGTCGATTATCACAATCGCTTCGGGAAGATTTTCCGGCGGATTGTGGTGGTCTGTGACAATCACATCTATTCCGAGTTCGTTCGCGCGGGCGATTTCAAGGTTGTTCGAGATTCCGCAGTCCACAGTTATTATAAGGCTTCCGTATTCTTCTGAAAAATCCTCGACCGCTTTTATGGAAAGCCCATAGGAATCTTCCCCGACAGGAAGCCGCCAGGAAACATCAAGCCCGCGGCTTTTCAGATATTCGAAAAGAATCGCCGTGCTTGATATTCCGTCCACATCCTTGTCTCCGAAAATCAGGACTTTTTCGCCTTCATCAATCGCCTGGTTTATCCGTTCGACCGCATCTTCCATTCCGTCCAGAAGAAAGGGCTGGTGCGAAAAACGAAGGTCTTTTTCAATGAAGTATTTTATATCCTCGCCGCAAGTGATTCCGCGGCGGAGAAAAACAGATGATTCAAGCTGGGAAATTCCATACTTGTGGCAGAGGCTGTTCACTTCTGCCGCAGAGAGTTTCTTTTTGTGATAATTGGTCAATTGTTTTTCCTGTTATCTTATTGTCTTGTAAATCAGCTGGTGCATTTCAGGTTCTGACTGTGAATATTCCACCGCGCCTTTAAGCTTTTCAAGCGCAGGCAAAAGACATTCTTCGTTCTGTCCGTAAATATTCATTATGGTTTCGCCTTTCTTTACAGATTCTCCAGTTGTCTTTTCAAGGATTATTCCCGCGTCCGCAAATACAGGGTCGGTCGTCTTTCTTCTTCCTACGCCAAGCTCGATTCCTGTAAGCCCGAGCGCGAAAGCATCGATTTTTATGTAGCCGTCTTTTTCCGCTTTGAGGCTTACCGAATGAGGACTTCTCCGTTTTCCGATTTCGCCCATAAGTTTTTCAGGGTTTCCGCCTTGAGCCTTCACATTCCTGAGGAAACACTCAAGCGCTTTTCCGCTTTCCACCGCATCTTCCGCCATTTTTCTGGCTTCTTCTTTTGTCGCCGCTTTTTCAGCAAGGACAATCATTTCCTCTGCGAGAGCGAACGTCAGCTCCATGACATCGCGGGGACCTTTTCCCTGAAGACATTCGACGCTTTCCTCGATTTCAAGGAAGTTTCCGATTTTTCGTCCGAGCGGACTGTTCATGTCTGTTATCAGAGCGACCGCCTTTTTTCCCATCGCTTTCGCTGTGTTCACAAGGAAACTTGAAAGATGCTCCGCGTCCGCCTTTGATTTCATGAACGCGCCTGTTCCCCATTTCACATCGAACACAAGGCAGTCTGAGCCTTCCGCGACTTTTTTTGAAAGGATGCTCGCTGTGATCAAAGGAACGGACTCGACAGTTCCTGTCACATCGCGCAGCGCGTACAGAAGCCTGTCCGCAGGGACTATTTCCTTGGTCTGGCCTGTCATTCCGTATCCGTTTTCCGCGATGAATTTCCTGAACTCGTCAGGAGAAAGACCTACGCGGTAGCCTTCGATTGATTCAAGTTTGTCCAGAGTTCCGCCTGTGTGTCCCAAAGCCCTTCCGCTCATCATCGGAATCTGGACTCCGCAGGACGCGGCAATCGGAGCGAGAGGAATCGAGATTTTGTCTCCGACTCCGCCTGTTGAATGTTTGTCGACAAAAGGACCTTTAAGACCCATTTTCCCGTATTTTTCTCCGTGAAGCTCAATCACGTCGCCTGAATGAAGCATGCAGTCGGTGAGAATTCCTGTCTCTTCAAAAGTCATTCCGTTGAAATAAACAGCCATAAGAAAAGCCGAAACCTGATAATCCGGAATAGTTCCCTGGACATATCCTTTCACAAGGAATTCGATTTCCTCACGGCTCAAAGTCGTGTTTCCGTTCAGAACCTGGTTTCCGCTCTCGTCGCGGATAAAAGTTCCTCTTTTTTTGATGATAACATCCTGCGCTGTCATAATAGACTCCTTCCTGATTCGATTGTATTTAGTTTTGTTCCGACCGCTTTTTCAATAAGATAAAAAGCGAGCTCTTTAGCCTGAAAAAAAGATTCCTCAGGAAGAGGATAATTCCGGGAATCCTGCGGCGGAAGCTTTGAAACGGCTGCAAGATAGCGGACAGCATCCCCGTTCAGATAAAAGACAGGCTTTTCATTTTTGTTTCGGCAGTCTGAACAGATAAACTGGTTTTCATTGAGCAAAAACTCTGCTCCTTTGCCTTTATATGATACTGTATCGCTTTCAATTTTTCCACTTAAAAAATCTGCTCCGCACGAGGCGCATAAGGAAGCGTCCGGCTGGATTCCTAAAAGCTCAAGGAAACGCCAGAGAAACCTTATGATTCCCGAACGGCACTGACCGTCTGTCTGGCACAGGTCAAGCCCGTCTATGAATCCGTTCAGCAAAGCCCATGCGTTTTCGGAATTTCCCGCGCATTTTGTCTTTATCATAAGCTCTGCGGCAAGGGAAGACGCGTAGTATTTCAAAAGGTTTTCGCGGAAAGTGAGGTGATATTTTTTCACGTCGAAGTCGGACACTTTCAGGAATCCTGTCTTTGAATCCTTTGAGAAATACGCTGTTCCTGTGTTCCAGGGAGAAACAAGGCTTTTCAGGCGGCTTTTCCGTCCGCCGTAAAGCGTCGCGTGCACGATTCCTTCTGTCTGAGTGAAAAAGCATACTGTCGAGTTGTTTTCGCCCTGCGGCTTCAGTGAAAAAACCGTGGCCTGCGTTGAAATCGATCTTGGCATAAGGGAATTATAACCGATTTGCAGGATTTTTTTCATGATTTCGGATATTAAGCGATTGTTTTCTTGACAACGCGTAAAAATCTGTTAGACTAAAAGCAGATTTGCTTCTGTCGCCTTTCAGCATTTCTGACTTTCCGGAGAGTTTATGTCTAGGCGGACATATTTTCTTCATTTTCTTTTCGTATCTTTTTCAGTTCTTGTTTCGGTTTTTGTTTCAAGCCTTATGTTTTCGTGCAGACAGGAAGCGGAAACTTCGTCTGTGTCTTTTTCGCTTTCGAGCGAAGCCTTGAAGAAAATTTTTGACGGGGGGGGGCGAGGCAATTCTGATGCTTCCCGGACCCTGACTGACGCAAGCGAGTACACGCTTGAGATTTCAGTTGAAGGCGACAATCTTTCCGTTTCTGAGACCTACGCGATAAATGCGCCTGACGGAAAAAAATCCCAGGAGTTTTCGGTCGGCGATTTGCCTTCGGAAATTTCTGTACGAGTGAATGTTTCGGTTTTCCGCGACGGCGACATTTTGTGGAAGACAAAAAAGATTCCGACTGTTATTCTTTCGCCAGGCGACAATTTTGTGAACCTTGAAATGACAAAGGTCCAGTCCGCGCCGGAAACGCCCGATGACCCGGGTTCAGACGAGCCTGAAAACCCTTCTGTAAAAGACGCGGAATACACAGTGAATCACATGGTTCAGAAACTTTCTGAAGACAAAGCTTCCGTCTTGAATGACTATGAAATCCGCGAGGAAGAGAAATTTTCTGGAAAAATCGGAGAGGAAACATCGGCTTCCGCGAAAAACTATGAAGGCTTCACGGCGTAGAGTTTTGTTCAAAAGACTATAAACGAAGATGGAGGCACAGTTGTTGAAATCAGATACAGCAGGAACTCCTACAAAGTCGCCTTTGATTCAAACGGCGGAAGCGGAACTGTTCCTGTTCCGGATATAGAAACATTCTACGGCGCGGGATTCCAGATTCCTGAAAACACTTTCACAGCCGCCTCTGGATATAAAGCGAGCGCGAACACTTGGAACACAGCGAAGGATGGCGGCGGCTCAATCTTAAAAGCAGGAGAGAAAGCGTCAAGCCTTTCTTCTGGAAACGGCGTTACAGTTACGCTTTTTGCTGTCTGGATAGAAAAAGACGCCTTGTCGATAACATATTACGATTCTGACGGCTCGATTATTTCTGGAATGTCAAAGACAAGCTTCAAGGAAAATGAAGATGTTGACTTGTTGAACGTGAGGGCGGAAAAGCAAGGCTACACGTTCGCAGGCTGGACATTCACAGACGGCGGAAGCGACACAACAACAGGCTGGAAGGCCGGCGAAAAGACGAAAGATGTTTTGCTTTACGCGAAATGGAACGCGAACACAGACACGAAATACACTGTAATGCATTCATTCGAGGGAACAGACGGAGCTTACAGCGAAGATACAAGCAAAACGCAGGTTCTTTCAGGAACTACAGACGAAGCGACAAACGCAGCCGCTTTTTCAGGAAGCGACATAACAGGCTTCACTGCGCAAGGCTTTACACAAAAGACAATAAACGCGGACGGAACAACAGTCGTTGAAATCAAGTACGAGAGAAAAACCGTGACGCTCACGTTCAACTATGATGACGGAAAAGGCGGCTCTACACAGATAAGCGGAAAATACGGAACGACTGTTACGCCGCCTGCGCAACAACCGGCAAAGACAGGATACACGTTCAAGAACTGGAACCCGCTTGTGCCTACAACATTCCCTGCGGAAGATGCGTCATACACGGCGACGTATGACGCGAACACTTACACAATTGTGTTTGACAATAACGGAGGAAGCGGAAGCGTTGATTCGATTTCCGCGACTTACGGAACGGAAGTCACTCTTCCTGAAAACAGCTTTACCGTGCCTAGCGGAAAGCAGAAAGGCGATACAGAATGGAACACGCAGGGCGACGGAAACGGCACAGGCTACAAGGCAGGTGACAATGTTTTAAATCTGACTTCTGAAAACGGCGGAACTGTAACGCTTTATGCTGTCTGGGCTGATATTCCGACGCCTGCTGGATTTGTCAGGATAAACGGAGACACAGTAGAAACAAGCATAGGTCAAGGTCCGTTCGCGGATGCCTCAACAACAGCCGTGACAGTTGCCGCGTTTTATATCGCCGAAGCTGAACTTACTTATCAAAGATGGAAAGAAGTCTACGACTGGGCGACAACAGGCGAAGGAAAAGACAAAGGCTATAAGTTCGCAAACCTTGGAAAAGAAGGAAGCTCTGGAACTGACGGAGAGGATGTTTTTGACGGTCAGCAGCCTGTCACAAATATAAGCTGGCGGGATGCTGTTGTCTGGTGCAATGCCGCAAGCGAGAAGGAAAATCTTACGCCTGTGTATTATTATAATGACGAAATTTTGCGGGAAGCAGAAAATTATACATATAGCAACAGCGGAACAAACTCAAGTAATACGACTAATGTCGATGCTGGATTAGGAAAGGCGGAGAAAGCAACTGTCGAGAATAATAATGGTTATCGTCTTCCTACAGAAGCAGAATGGGAATTTGCAGCGCGAGGAGGAAATCCTTCTGCAACAGAATGGACTTATGAATATGCTGGAACAAATATTGAGAGTGAGTTGGGAAATTATGCAATATATGGAAACTCAAGCGGAGAAACAGCAAATGTAAAATTAAAAACTCCGAACAGTGCATTGCTTTATGATATGAGTGGAAATGTTCAGGAATGGTGTTATGACACTAAGACTGCTACAGGAAGTAATCGGGTAGTTCACGGTGGTTGCTGGAGTCATGCTGCTGCTTTTTGTAAAATTGAAAATCGAAGTAATGATGCATCCCCATATCAACACGCAGATCTTAGAGGTTTCCGACTTGCACGCAGCGTCATAGAATAGTTTCCGCCTGCATTCCGCACGGACAGTTTTTTTTTCAATCCGTTTCTTGACAGATTATAAAAACCTATTATACTAAGACTGCTTGGCGTGTTCTGCCTTGCCACATTTTCCGAACATCTGGAGATTTTTATGTTCAGGCGGATTCCTTTTTATTTGATTCCTTTTGCGGTCTTCTCCGCGTTTTTTGTTTCAGTCCTGCTGTTTTCATGCGGCAAAACTGCTGAATCGGCATCAGTGTCTTTTTCGCTTTCTTCCGAAGCATTGGAGAAAATCTTTGACGGGGGGGGCGAAGCAATTCTAAGGCTTTACGGACACTGACTGACGGTACTGAGTACACGCTCCGGATTTATGTTTCCGGCGAAGGCGTTTCTGTTTCTGAAACCTACGAGATAAATGCGCCTGACGGAAAAAATCCCCAGGTCTTTGCAGTTAGCGATTTGCCTTCTGAAATTTATGTCAGCGTGGATGTCTCGGTTTTATGTGACGGCGACATTTTGTGGATGACAAAAGATGTTCCGACAATTCTTCTTGTTCCCGGCGACAATTTTGTGAATATCGAGATGACAAAAGTCCAGCCGACGCCGGAAAACCCTGAAGACCCGGATAATGACAATCCTGAAAAATCCCTTGCCTCTAGATTTACGGCTGTCTTTCAGAACGGCGGAAAAGAAGGGCAGGCAAGCGTGCAGGAATCCTCTGGAAATCCTTCGGAAGCGGTGTTTTCAAACAAAGACGTGAAAGAATTGCTTTCCGTCTGGGATTATTATCTTGATATGAAGAATCCTTTTGACTTCGCGTCAGGAAAAAACTATCGGCTTTCAATTGAAATGAAAGCGGACAAAGAAACTTATGCTTTTCTGGAGGCGAAAGTCGAGGCTTCAAGTTATTCAGGAAGCCAGACTTTCTGCAATGTCGGAACGGAGTGGAAGACTTTTACAGTTGATACAGGAAATATTTCAGAATCATGGAATGTGGACAGATTCAAAATCGCCTGCGGAACTGCGGAAACGCTTTATGTAAGAAATTTCAATGTCGAAGAGATAACGGAAAATCAGAATTTTGTATTCGCTCCTTGGTGCGGTGCTGCTTCTGGATATGAATGTATTTATCCGGAAGAGGTTTCCGGGACAGAAGTGAAAATCTCTTTCAGGGAATCTGACGAGATAAAAAATCCCGGAATAAATATCATTCCGATAAAAAGTCCGCTTGAAGTGAACAGCATTTACAGGCTTTCTTTTGATGTTGCAAGCGACACGGAGCTCAAGCCTTTCAAGAAAAATGAATCAGATGAAACGATAAATCCGGTTGAGATCTGGGCTCACGGAATAAGCAATGATTTTGAGACGGCAGGCTCAAACAATTTCTCGTTCGACGCGAATGAGCCGAAGAGCATTGTCCTTTATGTCGTTTCGTACCAGACAGAAAACGAGAATTTCCATATTCCCCGGCTCTGGATAAGGGCAAAAAAGGACTGCGTTCTCACTCTTTCCGGCATAAAATGGGAAAAGACAACAATTGAAGAGATAAAAAGAGAGAACCAGAGCCTTGACCTGTATTTTGCAGGAGAAATTGACGGCGGCTGGACAGGATATATTCCGGATTCAAAATCGGTGAAAATCAGGAAAAACTCAGAAGGAAACGGACAGTTCCTGTTCTGCGATTCGAACGGCTGGAGTTCTGAAGAAAACGCAACGACAAGCTTCAGGATTCTTGAGGAAGGAACAGGAGCGTTCATAAACGCTTCTGTGGAAACCCTGGACGGAGACAGGCGGATTTGTTTTGAGAACAGCGCGGCAGAAGATATTTATGTGAAGTTCTCTCTCAACAGCAAAAATCAGGTTGTGATTGAAAAAGGTGAAGAGCCGGCAGGGCTTTACGGAGAATATCTTTACGGCACTCTGTATGCGAAAGGCGATTTCAATACGTGGGCTGCGGATGAAAATTTTGCCTTGAATGATACCCATAAGATAAGCGGCGGCGGAAACGGAAATATGGAGTATGAGTTTGAATTTTCTGCCGCCTCAGAAACAGTTAATTTCAAGATTTCCGATGCAGACTGGAATTTTCAGTATGGCGGCGGAACTGCGTCCGCTGGCGGCGATTATGTCTTGTTCCCTCAGATGAAAGAGTTCAACTCTGTTATTGATTCTGCGACAGGGAAAAAAATCACGGACAGTGAAGGAAATGCTGTGTATGACCCGGACAATTCAGTCATTTCAGGTCTGAATGTCAATTATACGTACAAACTTTCTGTAAAAATTGATTCAGAAGGCAAAGCGTATTTCAAGGCTGTTGAAACAGGAAAAAGTCCTGAGTCTGTTCCTTCCGGATTTGTGAAAATAAACGGAGGAACAGTGGACCAGAACATCGGAAACGGTCCGTTCAAATCGGCTTCTGAAACATCCGTTATAGTGGACACGTTTTACATTGCCGAAACAGAAGTCACTTACGCAAGATGGAAAAAAGTGTATGAGTGGACGGCGACAGGCGAAGGAAAAGACAGAGGATATGTGTTTTCAAACCTTGGAAGAGAAGGAAGCTCAGGAAAAGACGGCGCGGATATTTCTGATGGTAAGCAGCCTGTCACAAACATAAGCTGGCGGGATGCAGTTGTCTGGTGCAACGCCGCAAGCGAGATGGAAAATCTTACGCCTGTGTATTATTACAACGAGCAAATACTGCGCGAGTCAGAGGATTATCAGTACCAATCACTGTCAGGACTTGCTACTTACAAGGGAACAAATCCGAACATCTCTCAAAATCCTGTTGATGCAGGAAACGGAAAGGCAGAGAACGCTAAGGTGGAATCCGAAGCGAACGGATACAGGCTTCCGACAGAAGCGGAGTGGGAATTTGCGGCGCGCGGCGGAAATCCTGGTTCTCAAGAATGGAAATATGCGTATGCAGGAACAAATGAAGAAAGTGAACTTGAAAACTATTCTGTATATGAAACAAACAGCGGAGACAATACTGCAAATGTGAGTTCAAAAAACGCGAACAGCGTCGGTTTGTATGATATGTGCGGAAATGTCTATGAATGGTGCTATGACAAACTTGAGGATTCTGCT
Source organism: uncultured Treponema sp. (assembly GCA_964606655.1). Lineage (GTDB taxonomy): Bacteria > Spirochaetota > Spirochaetia > Treponematales > Treponemataceae > Treponema_D. The sequence continues at coordinate 966 of CAZSHF010000061.1, read as the reverse complement.
GCTACTGCTAATCCTCAGGCGCGCATTGATAGAGGCGGATGTTATAACGAATCTGCAGAAAGCCAAAGACTTGAGTCTGAACCTGACACAACTCTTCCGTACAAGCATGAAGACTTCTTGGGATTCCGCATTGTTCGCTCAAGACTATGATTCATTGAACTTTGGTCACGGTCACGGCGCAGCTCTGCGTCGTTTTCGGCTTTAATTGTGCAGTTCCGGTAAATTCATTATACTTTCTCACTATGAAAGCAATTGAGTTAGAAAAAGCGTATAATCCAAAAGATTTTGAAGACAGAATTTATGATGAATGGGAAAAGAACGGTTATTTTAAGCCGGCAAGCGATGAATCTTCTCCTGTTCATAAAGAATATGTAAAAAGATGCGAATGTAAAAACTGCAAACCGGGAATGTATTCCGTTGTTATTCCACCGCCGAATGTTACTGGTGTTTTGCACATGGGACACGGACTTAACAACACTTTGCAGGATATTGTTGTTCGTTACCACAGAATGAAAGGCGACAACACTTTGTGGATTACAGGAACTGACCACGCGGGAATTGCGACTCAGAATGTTGTGGAACGCCAGCTTAAAAAAGAAGGAAAAACTCGTAACGATTTAGGACGCGAGGCTTTTCTTGAACGGACTTGGAAAGTAAAACAAGAACATCACGATACAATTGTAAAACAGCAGCGAAAACTTGGTAACTCTACAGATTGGGACCGCGAACGTTTTACAATGGACGAAGGACTTTCTAAGGCGGTTCGCGAAGTTTTTGTTTCGCTTTACGAACGCGGACTTATTTACAAAGGTCATTATCTTGTAAACTGGTGCCCGCGTTGCGGAACTGCGCTTGCCGACGACGAAGTTGAACACACAGACACGCAAGGCGCAATGTATCACATTTGGTACGAATATGCAGACGGACCGGCTCCTGATGGTTCTACAAAAATAGAAATTGCAACTA
>CAZSHF010000060.1:0-15515 GCA_964606655.1 uncultured Treponema sp. | reverse complement strand
TGAGTTTTCTTTTATGCCCTCTTTATAAAATGATGATGCTTTAAACCATTCTGTCAGCTGCGATTTTTTTACCACGTGCGGCTTGAAGTTCTTTTTGTAGTCTTTGAAAATCTCGTTTTCAGCAAGATGTTGTGAAAGTTTTTCGTCTTGCATAAAAGCAAAGTATTCATCTTTGCTGTAATTTTGTTTTTGTATGTAGTTTTCAATTCCATCGTGGATTTTATATTGCTCATAAGGGCCTTTGCTCATAAATGTGTCGCACAACCCTTTTGAATTCTTTTTGACTTTCTGGGCAAACAGAATTATGGTGTTTGTTCCAGTTGAGCCAAAAGTGCGGCTGTTTAAGTTCACAATCGCAAGAATATTGAAGTCATTGAAAAGAATCTCTCGCGTTTTTATGTACAAGTTTCCGTTTGTCAGAATAGAGCTTGGAAGAATGATGCCCATAACGCCTTTGTTTTTCAGGAAGAATTTTGCCCGCTCCACAAAAAAACATTCAATGGAATTGTTCGTTTCAAACTTTGATTCGTCCACATATTTTATAAGTTCAAACTGATTTCTGTCTTTTTCGCTGAGCGTGCTCAAGAATTCCTTTACACTGTAAGGCGGATTTGCAATAATGCAGTCAAAACTTTCCTTGTCAAATCCCTGAAAACGAACCTGAGTTGTGTCAAAACATTCAAGCGCATCCTTGAACACAATCCGTGCGTTCTTGTTTCCGTTTATTATAGTCGCGATTTTTGCAACTTGGCTAAGGTTAGGGCTTTTCTCTATGCCGAACGCATTTGCCTTTGGATAGCGTTTTATAAACTCCGTCAGAAAATGCCCCGCTCCGCAAGCGTAGTCAAGCACTTTGACATTCTCGCCGTCAGAAAAATCTGGAAGCGATGTTATGATAAAATTCACGATTGGAAGCGGAGTAAAAAACTGTCCTTCTGTTTGATGCACATTCTTTGAAAGCAAGCCCTCGAACAAGTCGCCGAAAAAGTGGTTTGTTTCGCTGTTGCTTAAATTTATGTCCTGAATGAGTGCGGCGATTTTTATGAGAATCTGAAAATTCTGCTCGAACTCTTCTTTGTTTTCAACATCGATAAAATTGAACTTTTTAATGTTGTAGAATTTTATTTCTTCAAACAACTCCTTTATGCCTTCAAAAAGTCCGTTTGTAAGCGAACGGTTTGTGTCCTCGAAAATCTGAACAATATCGTCCTCTTCTTTGTTCACAACATCTACATTGAACAGCTCTTTCTTTCCTTTCTTGTACAATTTTAAAAGGCGGGCGCAGTATTCTTTTGGCGTGTCGCGTGCAATTCCTTTGTAGTAAAACTGCAAGTCATTCGGATTGTCGATTTCATCCGTGATTTTGCACAGAAACAAGTCAATCAGAATATAAAACGAATGTTCAAAGTCAGTTATTGCGTGATTCCTAAGAATCGTAGCGAACTCGTGGTAAATCGGACGGATTTCCGCATGTGAAAGGCTCTTTAAATCTCTTACAGTGTATTTTTGTTTTCCTACGGAATACGCTGCTATATCTTCTTCAAAAAGACCTTTAGTTTCAAAGGACATTCCATAGGTTTCATTCCATACGTCAAAGTATTTTCCTTGCGCATCTTTAAATGTCTTAGGATTTTCAAGTTCTTTGATCCGCTTTTCATTGTCTTTAAGCGTGATGATATGATTTTTAATAATAACATTTTCATCCAAATCGGCAGAAAAGAGCACAAGATTTTGGCATAACCCAAGTTTGTTTACCAGCGGTCCTAAATAACTGAAAAGCTGTCCGCCATCTTTCTGCATATTGTTCCATTCTCTGCTGAATTCACTGCCGTAAGTTTTGTTTTCAATAAGAACAAGTGGATTATATTCTTTGTCAAAAACAAGAATATCGCCGTAAGAAGGTTTGTTCACATGCCCCACTATGAACGAAGGCTCAAAGACAATATGTTTTGGCTCGTATCCTTTTTTTAGAAGAAGATGAACGCACACAAGACACACAAAATTTTCTGTAGCACTAAAGTTTAATGTTGTCTCGCGGTGAACTACAAAGCCAGCAGCAGGATTTTCTTTTGAAGGATAATCACCGTTTTTAAAGCTGCTATCTATAGGACTGTAAATAATTTTTTTTGTAGCGAAATCAACTTCTATAGTCGCGCCTTGCGAATATTCTTTTTTATAAACATCGCCGGTTTTTATAAAGCCGAGGGACTCAAGCACGCTAGGAAAATTTTCGAGTGTTATCATTTTTTGAATTATATCACAATCCTTTGCCTTTTTACACTTTCTGTATAAAAACCGTCAGATTCTCCTGAATCCGTGCGGCAATTACCATTCTCCTGCTGAAATCCCCAGAAGCCATTTTCTCCGCCCTTGTGGAAAGCACTTTTTAGGATTAAAATAATCACTATGGCTAACAACGTAAGCATCGGAAACTTGCTCAGGCACTTTGCCTCAAAGCAGCAGAGCGCATTCATAAGCTTTAAAGATTTTTTTGAATATATAAAACGGTACGCCGCGCGTCATCTTGAAGAGCAGCCGAATCTTATCCAGTATCTTGAGATTTCTGAAGGAATGCTTCTTAAAGAAATCGAAGAGCTTTCTGTAAAGCACGAGGTTTCCATCCTGAATCAGAATGTCGGAAAAATAATAATAATCGTCCTTACATATTATTCAGTCTATTTTGCGAACAGATTCAAGGAAATCCAGAACAACGCTTCGATTCCTTATCCTGTGTTTTCAGATTTGCCTAAGCAAGTTCCGTCGAACGCTGTTGAAAAGAAAGACGCGTTTGACTTCATTCCTGAAAGCCTTGAAAGCCAGGACACAAATTCTGTTTCACTTTTCACCTTGATGCTTCCGCGCGACATTCCGGCGATTCTTTTTCCGGCTTCCGTTCCTATAAAATATCTTCTTGACTCTTCAATCGCGAAAATCAGGCTTCTTGTAAAAAAAGAGGAATATCACGATTATTTCCTTAAAAAAATCAAGCTTTCAAATCCGAACAAGGAAATCGGCGCGAGAGGCTTTTACGAAAGATTCATAAAGCAGCCCGAGACACAGGAATTTCTGGATGTGAACTCGGAGGCTTTTTACTACTGGAGCCAGCTCTGCTATTTCATCAGAATCGATTTTGAGAAAGTCAAAGACAGGACCGCGGAAGATGTGAACATTCTTCAGGCGATTGCGGTCTCGGAAATCTGGCTTTCTTATCTCAAAGACAAGGCGAGCAAAGAGCAGAAAAAAATAATCGCGCTTAAAGAGCTTGAGGAAAACCTTGCCCGTCCGCCTTATTTTTTCACAATGGAATCAATCCTGAAATTCCGTAACTCAAAAGGAACTTCGCTTTACGGGCAGTTTGAAGAAGACGACCTTAAAAACCATCTCCAGAAACTTACGACAGAAACAGAAGAGACAAATCTTCCCCGCCTTCTTGTGTTCAAAATCGAGAACGGGACAAGATATTTCATCTACAAGACAAATGTTCTTCCGCTTATTGTGCGTCTTGCAAACGAGGCGCACGACACAATCGAAAAAATTCTTCTTGACAAATGGCACAAGGCTCTTCTGAACTACGAAAAGTTTCCTGAAATGAAGGACAACAAGAAATTCGAGCTTGAACTCAAAAGGCAGGTCGAATCACACTCGCCTGTCCTTTACACTCTTTTAAATGCGAATTTCCTTCCTCTTGTGAACATGGAGATGAACAATTCCCCGGAAGGAAACAGGTTCAATATCTTCATCGGAACCAGAATCCAGCCTTACAGCGAAATCCTTATGCTTAAAAACACATCGCTTCTTGCAAGGGCAAAAATGCTGCTTCCGTTCTGGTACACGATTCCTGTCGTCTCGACGATTATCGGGCTTTTCATAAGAAAAAAGAAACCTGAAGTGAAAAAAAACACGGCTGTCTCGACGGAACTTACAAGCGACGATATTCCGGACGACACATCGGAATCCGCTCCGCCTAAAAACGCCTCAAAAAAAGAGATAATCCAGTTCAAGGCAAAAGAAATCGCGAAAGAGCTTGTTCCTCAAGGCTCGACAATCGACCGTGAGCTTGACTCTTACGCGAGCATCTGGAACAAGCTCATAACAAAGGAAGCCAGAATGCAGCTTTTTGAGGATGTGAACGCTCTGATCCGCGACTATATGAGAAAAGTTATAAAGACAGTTTCAGGAAGCACTTTCACACAGGAAAGAGTCCAGAGCCTTGCGCGAACGCTTGTGAAAACTCCGAATATGCAGAGAATCAAAGAGGAAGAGGCTTTGTATATGTATGTCCAGCTTTATATCCTTAAACTCGTGGGAAACGAATAAAAAAATCCGATTTTTTTCATTTTTTTGCGTCGCAGAATTCATTTTTTGGCATCGTTTTGCTAAATAATAATGAAAGGCGTTCTGCTTTTCATAAATCCCGGCCGGATTAAACAAACTGCAAAAACGAGGTTAAAAATGAATCAGTTAAATTCCTTGATTATCGAGGGAAATGTCGTCAGAAATCCAGACTACCGAGAACCTTCAAAAGGCTTTAAAGTGTGCACAGTTCCGCTTGCCGTGAACCGTTTCTACAAGAACAAGAACGGCGAAGGAATCAACGAGGTTTCGTACTTCAATGTCGAGACTTTCGGAAAAATGGCGGAAATCTGCATGAACGAATGCGAGAAAGGACGCGGCATAAGGATTGTCGGCCGCCTTAAGCAAGACAGATGGAAAAACGCCGACGGAAAAACTTCAAGCAAAATCTCCATAATCGCGGAGCATATCGAGTTCAAGAGGAAATTCACAAAGAACGAAAGCCAGGAAAACCTTGATGCGATTGCGGCTGCGAACAAGGCGTCCGTCGAAGAGGAAATCCTTCTTGAATCAGACGAGATTGAAAGAGGAGAAGAAAACAGTTTTGAGGATGAGTCTGTGTATTAATCCTTGGACTTAAAACCCCAAATGCCGACATTTGGGGGAAAAGGCATTTTCAGGCGGTTTCAAAGACAGATGTCAACGCTTCCGTCTTTTTGAGCCGCCTGAGTTTTCGCAGCCTGAACGATTCCCGGATTTTCTGCGTTCCGAAGAGGAATAACCTGAACGGGAAGCGAAATCCGGGCGGAAACCAGACTTTGAACGGAAAGAGCTTCTTCCTTTCTGGCTGACGTTCTGTCCTGAAGCGGAAACTTTTCCTTTCGCCTGAAGCCTCATGGCCGCGCGCTCGTTCGCCGCCTTGTACTCTTCTATTTTTTCAGGAGAATAAAATCCGTCCTTCCAGTTGAAACGCACAGAGTCAGGAAGGGGCTGCTTTTTGAAAATCGACGAGTTTATGAACTTCACATCATTCCTGGAAACCGAGACTTTTGAAAAATCAATCAGAATCCGCTTGAAGCCGGAACGGGCAAGAAACTCAGTCTTGTCAAGAAGAGAAAACGGAAGCTCAGGAATCACAAAAGAGCCGTCCGAAGAAGAAACAACTTTGAACTCCTCGTCTTCTTTTCCTGAGAACGAAGAAAAGCCGTAGCTTTCAGGAAGACTGAAGCGCATCCTGAACAGAGCCGGATAAGCGAAAACAGGAACAAGAACTCTTCCCCGGACTTCAGGCTCGAACGTCGCCTCAAGGTTGCGCCTTGAATTCTCATAAGGCATCACAAAGGCACGGATTTCCTGATTTTCAAGGAAAGAAGCCGCCCAGCGATTGAAAGTGTAAAGATAAGGGCCTGCGACAAGATTCGCTTTTTTTCCTTTCAGCATCTGGATATGAGCGAAATTATTCACGACAAAATTTGAAAACCCTTTTTCACAAAGAGCATCAAGGTCGGCTTTCAAGGAATCAGCGCTTCCTTCCGCGCAGAAAGGGTCAAGGGAAATGAAAATCGATTTTCTGCTGAAAGGAAGAACGGTTTTTCCGTTCACTAGATCATAACGGGTTTCGCTGTTCAGCTCGACAATGACCCTTACAGGATGAAAGCCTTGCGCCTGGAAAACATCCGGCACAGAGGAAACCTGGACATAAATTCCTTCAGGGAAAAAATCAAGCTCACGGGAAGAAACAGGAGTCAAATCCAGGACAGGAAGAATCTCGTCGGCAGGCTGGCGGCGGAACTTTGACAAATCGTTAGGAATAATTCTTGAATAACGCTTCGACATGGATTTTATCTGGAGAAGATAAACGCTGTCGCCGACTCCGAATCCTTTAGGAATATCAATCCAGCGAGTTCCGTCCTCTTCAATCTCGACAGTCTTCACTTTATGGCTTTCGCGTCCTGTGTCGTTTTTTGAATGAAGCCGGATTGAATCTCCAGGGTCAGGGTCATAAGAGCCGCCGGAAAGATGCGCCATCCGGATATAATAATCGCGCGGATCTGCTCCTTCAGGAATTGTCTTTTTTATCTCTTCAATCAGACCGTCGTCCGGCTTTTTCACTCTTGAAATCTTTCCAAGATAGATTCCAGTTCCGCCTGCCTGGTCAGGATTAAGAATTTTCTCACCTGCATTTTTCACGCCGTCATCAACAGATTTGAATCCGTACCAGTAGTCGGTTTTGCTTCTTGCAAAATCGCTTGAAAGCATACGTTTTCCTGCCGCAATTGCGCCTTTTTTGTCTTCTTTCCAATGGTCAATCACATAACGGTAAGCGGCGACAACGCTTCCGACATATTCCGCGCTTTTCATCCGTCCTTCGATTTTAAAAGAGTCAATTCCGGTTTCCATCAGGTCGGGAATATGTTCAATCAGCTGAAGGTCGCAAGGAGAAAAATAATAGCCCTGCCTGATTCCTTCTGGATATTCCGCTGTGTAATAGCGGCGGCAAGCCTGGGCGCACATTCCCCGGTTCGCGGATTTTCCGCCGAGAAAACTTGAGAACATACAAAGCCCCGACTCACTTACGCACAACGCGCCGTGGACAAACATTTCAAGCTGGACATTTGTGTTCTCTTTTATTTTTTTGATTTCGTCAAAGCCAAGCTCGCGGGCGACAACAACGCGCTTGAATCCTTCTTTTCCAAGAAGATTTGCCGCCGCGGCGCTTTCAATATTCATCTGGGTCGAGGCGTGAAGCTCAAGATTCGGAAAAAACTCCTGGCACATACGGGCGACACCGAAATCCTGAACGATAAGCCCGTCAGGACCGATTTTATCAAGATAAGAAAGAAAACGGTAAAGGCGTTCTGTCTCGCGTTCCTCCAAGACAGTGTTCACAGTGACATAGATTTTTTTTCCTTGCCTGTGAACAGCCTGAACCGCAGCCTCAAACTGATTCCACGCGAAATTAGTAGAGCGCATCCGCGCATTGAAACTTTTCAAGCCAAGATAAACCGCGTCCGCTCCTTCGCCAAGAGCCGCATCAAGGGATTCAATATTTCCTGCAGGAGCCAATAATTCACACATAATGAGAAGAAGTTTATCATAATTGAGAAAAATAGGCAAAGTTATGAGATTATGCGAAGTCTCCGGAGAGCAAGCAAGCTCCTTCCACAATGGCCTTGTGTTCTTCCGGCGCAATCCGAGCGTAAAGCGTGTCCGGCGTGTCGTTCGGCAAAACCGGAACTTTTTTCTGAATCAAGATTTTTCCGCCGTCACATTCGCCGTTCACCAAGTGAATTGTGCAGCCGCTTTCTTTTTCGCCGGCTTTTAAAACCGCCTCGTGGACAAAATGTCCCCACATTCCAACTCCGCCGAATTTTGGCAAAAGCGCAGGATGCAAATTAATTATTTTTTTCGCGTATTTTTCTATTATTTTTCCAGACAAAACTGTAAGCCAGCCCGCCTGAACAATTCCTTTTACATCGTGTTTTTCGCAAAGTTCAAGAACTTTATCGCTGACCGCAATGCGCTTTTCTTCGCGCGTCGCCTTTTTTGCGTTTTCCGCTCCCATGACAGCGTACGGACTTGCAATTTCAGTCGGAATTCCTGTATTTTTTGCACGAACCAAAGCGTAAGCATCTTTGTGGTCGCTGATTACAACGGCGATTTTGTAAGGACACGTCGCATTTTCTTTTTCGTAGTCAATCAAAGCCTGAAGATTTGTTCCCCCGCCCGAAACCAAAACCGCAATATTTTTCATAAAAGCTCCTCTTGAAAAAAGTCTAGCATAAAAAGCAGTTTTGAAAAACAACACGGCAAACAGCAGAAATTTCATTGACCGCATAATATTTTTTTAGATAAAATGAATCATGTTTTTCCCGACAGCAAGCGAAGTTTTTGTGCTAAAAACAATTCTTGAACTTTCTAAAAATAATTTGGAATATATAGTTTATAATTAAGTTAATTTTTTATATTTTATGAGAAATTATATGAGGAAAACATTTTGCTATTATTAAAAATCTTTAACATTATAAAATTCCATATTTCAGAATATTTTCTTAAAAAAGATATTTTATCTTTGGCATGTAAATTACGAAACGTTGAATTTTGTGATATTTCGGATAATTTTCCATCTGAATACTTTAAATTGGATTTTGAACCTTTATATGCTTTTTATAAAATAATTCAACAACAACAAATTTGCTTAATAAATGAAAATTACGGAAAAGCTGAAAGGCTTGTTAAAATTTTAAACGGATTATTTATTAATAATGAACAAAAAGAGCAAAAATTGCCATTAAAATTGTTTTCTGGCGTTGTATATTCTAGAAACGAAGGAAAATGCTCTTTTTATGATTTTAAACAAAATCAATATGAAGAATATTTAAAAAATAAATCCGATTCGAAATATAATACTTATGATTCTGTCAGATATGATGTTTTAGAGAATACTGATATAACTAATGGTAGTCCTATAAAAAATTGTATAAAATTAAATTGGTCGAATGCTATTTATACAATGAATAGTGATAAAAGTCATCGTTTTGCCCTTCTTTGCAAATTAAATGAAATAGAAAATAAAAACGACGCTGAATTATTTAATGTTTCAGAACTTTTGATTAATGAAAAAAACAAAGAAGAATTTTTAGATAACTATGATGGCTTTATTATAAATTCTAAAACAGCTACCGAAATCGTTAGGATTTTTTCTAACAATTCACTAAGGATATGGGAAAATTATTGTCCTTATCCTATTAGCAAAAGTGCAGATTGTATATGCATTATATTTTATAAAAAAACAAAAAGTGAAATTCTTAATATATTTCTAAAATCAGAAAATGTCATATATATAAATTCATTATTAGAAAAATCGCAGGCTTTTCACAGTAGTTGAAAAGAAAATTATCGTATATTAATAAAATAAACGCTTGATACTCTTCAATTTCATATTTATTTACGTAAAAACCATCGGTTATCGTTGGTATAAATTCTTTTTATTTGTTCTTTTTCAAGTATGTCGTTCAATAAATTTTTATCATTTTCGAAAATAAGTTTATCTGAATAATTGATATTACACCAATCTATATATGTTTTTTGATAATATATTTCAGAATTAGCAAAATTGGAGAATATAATTTTTTTTATAATGAACTGAATTATATTTTTTTTTATGGAAAAATGTTACTTCGTTTTATTACAAACTTTTTGTTGCTTATAAGCAACAGTCCTTCTTCAAAATTCTTAGGCATTTTGAATTTCAAGTGCTTATAAAATGCAACTTTTCACAAAATAATGTTCAACGACTCTTTTTTCAATGCCATAAAAAAAAAGCCGTTATTTTCTTTTTTTTGAGGATTTAATATAAATCAACTCAATAACCACAAGTGGAAACTCTGCTGGCTTTTGCCAGTGAACAATTCCCCACATCTAAAATGACATCAGATGGTTTGTTGTTGCAACTTCTGCAGAGCGGAACAATATACCAACTTTTATCTGTGCTACCGTATTTTTGGACATGCGCTCCAACTTCAACAGGATTTAACCCACAAGCTGGACTGGAGTAAAAATGTAATCTGCCGCATAAAGAGCGTTCATTACAAGGTTGTCGTAGGTCGGTGCTGTGTCTATGATGATGTAATCATATTTATCTTTTGGCAAGGATTTTTTTAGAACATGGTAATCGATTGACCGAATGTCAAATAGCCTAAGACTTGAAGGAACTATATCAACATTCGGAATCCTTGAGTGAACTGTGTAGCCTTCGGTCGTTCGGTGAGTGAGAGCCTCCGCCACATTCTGTGTCGGAAACTCATCGGCAATTCCCATACAATAATAAATTGTAGAAGAATTGTTTGTGTCCATATCAAAGAATAAAACTTTGAAACCACGAGCCGCCAAATTATTAGCAAGCAAAACTGCGTCTGTAGATTTTCCCACACCGCCTTTCATTGATGAAAATGTAATAACCATAATACTTCCTCTTTTCAAAAACCAGCAGGAAATCCGCCTGCCCAATAGCAAATTTTTCCTGTTAGTTTTTGAATAAAAAATAAAAAAGACTTCTCAAGAGAAACGGATTTTCTTAAGAAGTCTCTTCAAGCCACAAAATGCGGCTAAATATCTCCGTTTCTAAATACTTAGCAGCACTTTTTTTTTTAGCAATCCGAAAAACGAAAAAATAACGAATTGCCTATATGACGAAAATATCATGAATTGTTGACATCAATTTAATCCAATAACCATCATCTTTTTCATATATACTAAAACCTTGGGATAATGGAATAAAAGAGGACATTCCAAGCCTAAATACAGTTTTATTGTCACCTTTTTCAAATTCCTCATAAAAAGCGCTTTTACAAAAATCAGTAAAAGCGTTGTTTTTTTCATCTTGAGTAGATTTATCAAGCACTTTTTCCATTTCTTTTACGGCATTTTCTAAATTTGTATATTCAGATTTTCCATTGCACAAAAGATTCTTTATAAGACAATCTATTTTGTCATTGTGCTCTTTTATTTTGATATTATCAATTTCTTCATTTAGGACATTTACTTTGCGTTCGTCAGGATTTTCGCTGTCAACTTTTTTTATGGATGTAAAATCATACCCAAAATGATACATATAGATAAGATGGTTCAGGTTTTTACTGTTATTTGCAAAAATGGTATCAAACAAATCATTCTTGTCATCTGTATATTCTTCAAGTAGATTGATAATCTCATAGATAGAATAGGTATTACTTTTATATGTAAAAAGTTTGCATAAACTATACGGTTCATCTTCTGAAAAATCGCCAAAATTTGAATATCCAAAATGTTTTATGAAGAGAAATACAATCAGAGTCTGCTTATTCGATTTGAATTCTGTATTTTCATTCAGCAGTTCGTCTATTTCATCTAAGAACAATGTAACTTTCCGTATTGAAAAATGAATATCAAGAGAGAAAGATTTGTCTACCCCAAAATAGTGGTTTAGATGAAAATCTAATGAAGTTGGATAAGTTAAAAAACCGAAATCATCTAACTTCAAAGAAGAATATGTATTTTTGCTTTTTCCCTCTTTTAACAAAACTTTTATATAACGCCTAAAATTTATTGGTGTAAGTTTCAGCGTATGTGGAATATATTTTTCCACATAAATCTTTTCTTCTTCTAAAATATCCAATAATTTTGATTCATCATATTGAAATAATATTCTTACACGGTTACTTTCAGCCGTAAGCTGCTCAGATAAGGCAAATATCTTGTGTATTAAATCTTTGTCTTGAATTCTGTCTATATCCTCTAAAGTGATTAAAATCGAATTTTTTAGTTTTTGAATCTCTACGCATAATTGATTTATGTTTTACAAGCAAGATTGAAACAAAACTGATTAACATATCGTCTTTATTTATGAATAAGATACTATACAGAAATTTAAAGGATAAGCCGATTTTTAGCATCCGTATAAATAAATCGATACATTGCATCGGCGAATGTTTTTAAATTATCAAAATCAAAAAAAATCTATCAGCCGTACAGAAAAACTTTTTTCATACGTATGAATGAAAGAATTTTTCAAAGATATTTTATAATCATCTGGCAAATCATTTTCAGAAAAAAAATCCTTTAATTCATTGATAAATGGATTTATTTTCTTTTTGCACAATTTTTCGTGAACAGATTTAGAAATCAGATTCTTATCATTTTTATTGCTTTGGTTATATGCATTTATAAAAACGTTCAAAAGCAACGGTACTAGAAAAAATATAGGCATCCCAACGAGAAATTTTCTGATGAAAGCGAAAGAATCTTTTACGAAGTCACACTTTCCGCAATTTGCTATAGCAAGAAACTACTCTACTTTTGTACTCTCCAGTCAGAAATATTCTATCTCACATACACACTTTCGCTTGTCTTGTAAAGTGCCACTTCGCTTGCAGGTACATCCACAAAACATTTTGAAGGGCTATCGAGTTGCACGGATTGACAAGGAAGCACATTTAAAATCATTGTTACAGGTCCATCGTTTAGTTTGATTAAAGAATAAATTAGAAATATCAAAATGGGCTAATTTTTATTATACATCAAATGAGAAAAGCAAAAAAGGCCTCCAGTAATTTAAAGAAAGCCTTTTTGATAAAAACATAATACATTTAATTTACTCACAATGAAAAACATGCCCTTGCGTCTTTTTCACAAACTCGTAGTCAATCGTGCGACGCAAGCCTTCCTCAAGTTCGACAGGTGCTTTGAATCCGGTTTTCGGGACACGGGAAGACTTGAAATATGTGTCCTGAGTGAACTTCTTTACGCGGATTGAGTTGATTGTGAACTTCTTGCGCAACAGAAAAGCCGCAAGGTCGAAGCACTTTCCGCCACAGTACGCAAGCCAAAACGGAAAATGGAAAAGACGCTTTTTCGGCTTTCCGAGATGCTTGTAGACATCGAGGACAAGATGGTTCATGTCGTATGCAGGATCGTCGCAGTAGTTGAAAAGATGGAGTTTGCCTTTTCCTGCAACAGACTTCTGCGTGGTTTCGACAGGCTCAACCACCGTTGGCAATTTTTCCTCATTTTCAACACAGAACTGCAAGAACGCGGCGACATTTTCGACATAGTTCATGCTCTTGCGGTTCGTGCCTTTTCCGACCATTGGAAACCTTCCGCTCGCAATCTGGCGCAGAAGATTGTAGACGTTTCCTCTGTTCTGCTCGCCGAAAATCACTGTTGGACGGATTATTGTGAAGGAATTTGCGCTGTCATTTTCTAGCCACTTCTTGTATTTTCCCTCGGCGGCGTATTTTGTTCGTCCGTAGTCGTTGAAGTACGCGATTTCTCCGCTTTCGTCAGTTCCAACCGGCACAAATCCGTAGACCGCGACCGAGCTTGTGAAGACAACATAATGGATTTTTAGCTTCGTGCAGGCTTCAAGAACGTGCGCGCTTCCGTGGACGTTCACTTCGTTGTAGAGAGATTTCGGCGTAACGTCGTCGCGGTGCTCGGCTGCAAGATTTATCACCGCGTCGCTTCCGGCCAAAGATTCCAAAAGCGTGTGCATCGGCTGGGACTTTTTTGCAATTTCGTCCGCACCAGGAGCCATTGCCTCGTCAGTCAAACTTGCGGGAAACTCGTTTTTTTCATCAGGCACGTTTCTGATGTCAACTCTCGTCCAAAGTTCCGGATAAGTTACGCTTTTGCGCTTGTCCGCGATTTTCACATTGTGGCCGGCTTCAAGAAGACGTTTTGTGAGTCTTGTTCCAACGAAGCCAGAGCCACCGATTATTGTTATTGTCATTTGTTTTGCCTTCTGTTTAATGGTATTTTCCGAATCAACCTCGAAATCTATCAATTTAAGAGATTCTTATTTTTTCAAAATCTCTGGCTTTGCGAAAATCAGTTTTTTAATTTCATCGTCTTCGAGAAAAACATCTCTTGAAAAAAAATATTTAATGGGATAATCTTTAATCATACTTTGGATTATCCCATAGTTATTCAAGGAGAAAGTCATGAGAACTATCGTCCGTCATGCAGAGATAACAATAAACCGCCTTTCATCAGAATATCCCGCTGTTCTTGTGATTGGTGCAAGGCAAACTGGAAAAACAACGCTCTTAAAAAAAATCACGGAACAAAAATCAGTTCCATATTTGAGTTTTGACGACCCAGCGGAAGAGCTTTCTGCAAAAAACGATGCAAAAACTTTTATTGAATTCCACCCTTCGCCGTTTATGTTTGACGAAATTCAATACGTGCCGGAACTTTTCCGCTACTTGAAAATTGAAATTGACAGAAACCGCAAAAATGGAATGTATTTTTTAACCGGAAGCCAGCAGTTTCATCTTATGGAAGTCGCGACTGAAAGTCTTTCTGGAAGAATTGGAATCGTGCAACTTTATCCGTTTTCCAAGCGCGAGCTTCGGAGCGACAGTTTTTCAGAGCCGTTCATTCCGACCAAAGAATATCTTTTAAGCCGAAACACCGCTCTTATAAAAGCAAAAACTGAATTTTCTGTTCAGAAAACCTGGAAAACAATTCATCGCGGATTTTTCCCTGAAGTTGCGCTCGAAAAAGTAAGCCCGAACGATTTTTATGCGAACTATCTTAAAACCTACATTGAGCGCGACATCAGAAAACTTACGCAGGTTGCAGACGAGCTGCAGTTTATGCAATTCATTTCGGTTGTCGCCTCCAGAACTAGCCAACTTGTGAACTACAGCGACATTGCGGACGAATGCTCCATAAGCGAAGTTACAGCAAAAAAATGGCTTTCGCTTCTTGTGACATCCGGGCTTGTTTATCTTCTTAAACCTTATTCGGTGAACGTTGAAAAGAGGGTTGTAAAAACTCCGAAGCTTTATTTTATGGACACAGGACTCGCCGCTTATCTTACAAAGTGGACAAATCCAGAAGTTATGCAAAATGGAGCGATGGCCGGCGCATTCTTTGAAACTTATGCGGTTGCAGAAATCATAAAGTCGTTTGCGAATAAGGGAATTGAACCACCACTTTATTTTTACCGCGATAAAGACAAAATTGAAATTGACCTTTTAATTGAACAGAACGGAACACTTTTTCCAGTCGAAATAAAAAAGACCGCAAGCCCCGATTCTGCTGACGCAAAGAATTTCTTTATAACATCAAGACTTAAAAACGTCAAAACTGGACAGTGCGTTGTTTTATGCAACACTAACAACGTTGTTTCTCTTTCAAAAAACGGAGTAAATGCACTCGCAATTCCAGTGGAATTTGTGTAGAAAAAGTATTTTTTCAAAAATAAAGATGTCAAAAAAACGTTTGTAACGAATAGTAAATCGAAATAGTTGCGGATTTCATTTTCTTAGCAATCCGTAAATTGCTTTTAGAATTCCTTTTGGCAAAAGCCTTACGGGAACTCGCATTACTACAAGTTTCATAAACTCTTTTTTCGTGATAAATCCCGACTTCAGCTACCGCTTCAAGAAATTCAATTCATCTTTTGAATACGAAAATCCATGTCGGAGACCAATCATGTCGTTTCCAATCCGTGCGTTAACCAAAAGTTCCGGAATGTTCGCAACTTTGTAGCCTTTCTGCACAATACGAATCCACAAATCATAATCTTCAAAAAACGGAACTTGTTGGTATCCACCAGCGTCAAGAACCACGCTTTTCTTAAACACGACAGCCATGTGGTTGAACACGTTGCGCTTTTTTAAATAGCCCGAATTTCGAGTTTTAAATAAATTTACAAAAAAAGCGTAATCCTTTAG
>CAZSHF010000059.1:0-15548 GCA_964606655.1 uncultured Treponema sp. | reverse complement strand
TAAAACAGTGAATTTCTTCTCTGACATACAAGTATACTATACACGAACTGCGACGGTTTGTTCAACCATAAGTCAAGGAATCCGCATTATAACTGGCTTTAATCAAAAAAAATCTCCGCTTTCCGAATTCTGATTTTTCCATAAGGGGTTATAATGCGTTTTCCCTGTTTGCGATATGCAGATTAAAATTTTTTAAACTGCTTTAAAGGTTTCTCTCATTTTATCTGCAATGAAAAACAGTATATTTTTTGTCAGAACGGCAGCCTGAAAGGCGTTGTAAAACTGAGCTTTAAAACATCAGTTTTTTAAAAGGTTTGTGCTAGTAACTATTTTGCAGACGAAAATGTTTTTGTGGCAGAAGAAACGAAAAATTATTATATTATAACCCAAGGAATCAGCAATGAAAAAAATTATCGCCGCGCTATCAGCGTTTTTAGGCTTTGCATTTTTTGTTTCCGCGCAGGAAAACGCTTCGGAAAACAATGCTTCGCCGCTAGAAAAACTTGTCATCACAGTTGAAGATGCTGTGAAAATCGCCTCTGAAAACAATATTACAATCAAAACTTCAAAACTTGACCTTGACAAACTTGAAGCCGCAGACAAATTTTCCTGGAGCAGCGTAAGCCCGAGCCTTTCCGCTTCAGGAACTTACAGGACACCTTTTGAAGAGAACGGAGATTCCCTTTCTTTGAGCGGAACTGCGACTTTGGGGCTTTCGACAAATCTTTACTCGACAATGAGGTCGGCAAGGCTGAACTACGAGAACGGACTTTTGTCTTATGACCAGGCGGTCCGTTCAATCGAGCTCAGCGTCAGGAAAACTTTTTACGGGCTTCTTTACGAAAAGGAAAACATCGAGCTTCAGAAACGCGGACTTGAGACAAGCAGGATTCAGTACGAGACAAACCAGGAGAAATTCAGGAACGGAACAATCAGCGAGCTTGATGTGATGACAAGCCGTGTGAACTACGAGACAAAAAAGCCTGTTGTCGAATCCGCGGAAATAACTTACGAAAATGACCTTGCTTCGTTCAAACAGATTCTGGGAATCGACCAGAAAACAGAAATCGAGCTTTCGGGAAGCCTGGACGAAGTCCTGAACCTTAAGTCAATTTCGTTTGATGATTTGCCGGAAGCGAATAAACCTGCCCCTGATGTCCAGGCGGCGGAATATGCGCTTGAAATCGCGAAGAACACGCTTCTTGCCTCAAGATTCAGCGCTTACGGACCTTCCTTGAGTGCGAGCTTCAACTACGGTCTTGCAAATTCCTATTCATTGTCCGAACAGGAAAAAGCCTGGGAGGATTCAAAATCACTTTCGCTTTCTGTGAACATTCCTCTTGACGGTTATCTTCCCTGGTCTTCGGGTTCGGTTTCCGTCAAGGCGAACAAAAAATCAGTCGAGGCGGCGGAACTCAACCTTGAAAACACAAAGACATCGGTTCAGGTTCAGACTGACAACTATATAAGAAGAATCAATCAGGGAATTTCTCAGCTTGAATCTTTGATTGAAAGCGAAAAGCTCGCCGAGCAGGCTTATAATATGTCCCAGACCGCTTATAATTACGGACGCACGGATATTTTGAGCCTTCAGGATTATTCGGATTCGCTTCTGAGCGCGCGCGTGAATGTAAGGCAGCAGGCGTATTCGCTTTTGAGTTCTGTTCTGGATTTTGAGAATCTTCTCGGGCTTCCGTTCGGAACTCTGGCAAAATAAAGCTGAACAAATGAAAGCTGGTTAAATAAGGAAAAGGATTTTTTAAATCGGAATCCGAAAACAAAAGGACGGAAAAATGAAAAAATCTGCAAAGACTGCGGTAATCGTCGGAGTTTTGGTTTTAGCCACGGCTCTTGTCTGTGTTCTTGTCGGAAGAAGAGGAAAGAACACTGAAGTCGGAGCCGGAATGCGCGGCAATGAACGGACTAGTCTTGTTGTTACAGTCCGCAGCGAGGAAGCGAAGGTTCAGACTCTGGACGATTATGTTCTTACAAACGGAGAGGTTGAAAGCCAGAGCGCGATTGAAGTCTATCCTTCGATGAGCGGAAAAATCAGCAAGATAAACGTAATGCTTGGCTCAAGAGTTCAGAAAGGCGACATAATCGCTTATGTTGATCCTAGCGAGCCTGGCTCAACTTATGCGCAGAGTCCAGTCGAAGCGCCTATAAGCGGAAGCATTCTTGCCTCTCCGCTTAAAGTCGGCACAAAAGTAGGAACAACAACCGCTGTCACGACAATCGGCGATATTGAAAACCTTCAGATAACCGCTCCGATTCCTGAGCGGTACATCGCGGAGCTTAAACCCGGACTAAAAGCGGAAATAACGCTTGAAGCATATCCTGATATTGTTTTCACTGCGACAGTAAGCCGTGTAAGCCCTGTTGTTGACAGGACAAGCCGGACAAAAGAAATCATCCTTAATTTTGACAGAAACGACAGCCGGATAAACGCCGGAATGTTCGCAAAAGTGAAGCTTTACACATCATCGTATTCCGGAAAAATCGTTGTTTCCAAGGACTCTGTTGTCGAGGACGACGACCAAAGTTATCTGTTCATCGTGAACGACGATATGACTGTTTCAAAAAGGATTGTCAAGCTCGGAGAATCAGTCGACACAATGGTTCAGATTACAGACAATCTTATGCCGGGAGAAAGAGTCGTTGTTGAAGGAATGCTTTCTCTTTCCGACGGAGCAAGCGTGAACGATATTTCAAAAGGAAACAATTAAATGAGTATCTCGCGGAAAACACTTGAACATCCGGTTCTTGTATTAATCGTCTTTGTTTTGCTTGCCGCGGTCGGGCTTTTTACTCTGAGGAATGTTCCGATTGCGCTTTTTCCGGAAATCGATTCGCCTTATGTGATGGTGATGACAACTTACACAAACGCGGGTCCTGAAGCGGTCGAGAAAACTGTCACAAAAGTCCTTGAAAGCGCGCTTGTCAGCGTGAACGGACTGAAAAACCTTTATTCGACTTCTTCCGAAAGCTCGTCGATGATTCAGCTTGAATTCAATTACGGAACAGACATTGAAGATGCCGTGAATGACATCAGGGACAAACTCGGGCGGGTCACGCGCAGTCTTCCTGACAACGCGGATTCGCCTACGATTTTCAGAATGAGCGCGGATTCAATGCCGATTATGCGCATCGCAATCCGTGGGAACCGTTCTGTCGACGATGTCAAGCAGATTGCGGAAGACAATATTGTCGACATTCTTGAACAGGCGGACGGAGTCGCCGAAGCGAGCGTTTACGGCGGAAAGACAAGAATTGTCCGCGTCGAGCTTGAACAGAACAGGCTTGCCGCTTACGGATTTACAGTGACGCAGGTGAGCGCGGCTCTTGCAAAACAGAACCTTGAGCTTGGCGGCGGAAAATTAAACGAAGGACAGAAAGATTATACAGTCAGGACGACGGGCGAATTTTCCAGCATCGATGACATAAACAACACTGTGATTGCGACAGTGAACGGCTACGATGTAAAGCTCCGTGACATCGGAAACGCTTTTATGGGATTTGAAGACATTCAGCGTGAGGTTTTCATAAACGGAGAGCACGGAGTTTATGTCAGCGTCACAAAACAGTCCGGCTCGAATTCTGTGACAGTCGCGAACAATGTCTACGAGAAAATCGACCAGCTGAAAAAAACTTTGCCTTCCGACATCACAATGGAAATAATCCAGGACGATTCAGATTCAATCCGCGAGACAATAAACACTCTTGTTGATTCGGCATGGCAAGGTCTTCTGCTTGCGGTTATAATCCTGTTTATTTTCCTTCAGAACTTCAAGTCCACGATAATAATCGCGATTTCCATTCCGCTTTCGATTTTAATCACACTTTTGTGCATGAGTTTTGCCGGAATCACATTGAACATGATGACTTTGACAGGACTTATCCTTGGTGTCGGAATGATTGTCGACGCTTCTATCGTGATGATTGACAATATCTACACTTACCGGAGCCGCGGAGCAAAGCCTAGAATCGCGGCGGTTCTTGGAACTCAGGAAATGGTTGTTTCTGTTGTTTCGGGAAACCTGACCACAATCTGCGTTTTTATTCCGTTCCTTCTCTATATGCGGGATCTGGGAATGATGGGACAGATGTTCAAGGGAATCATATTCACGATTGTAATCGCGCTTTTGTCTTCGCTTCTTGTCGCGATTTTTCTGGTTCCTGTTCTTGCCGGAAAATTCCTTCCGCTTTCAAATCGGGCGGAAAAACCTGTCACAAATCCGATTCTGAAATTCATCTACGGAACTTTTGAAAAATGTATAGCCGCAATCACAAGGGCTTACAAAAAGCTTCTTTCTCTGGCTTTGAAGAACCGGCTTGTCACAATCGCTGTCGCTGTCTGCCTTCTTCTGATTTCAATATTTATTCTTCCGACTTTGGGAATGAACCTCATGCCTTCCGGCCGTGATGACAGCGTTACGCTGAACATAACAATGCCGATTGGAACTCCGCTTTCCGAAACCCGGGTTGTCGCGCTTGCGTTCGAGGATATTGTCCGGAATGAAATAAAAGGCTACGACACTTTGACCACAACAATCGGTTCAGCAGGGCGCGGCGGAAACAGTTCTTACAAAGCATCGGTTTCTATCCGGCTTCCTGACGAGTCGGAGCAGATTGAAACAGCCGCGGAAATCCAGAACATTCTTAGAACTCATTTCGGGGATTTTCCTGGAGCGAACTTTAGTTTTCAGGCAGGTTTCCGAGGTCAGATGATGGGAAGCGACCTTGACATTGCAATCCGTTCCGATGATCTGGACAAGGCTCTTGAAGTCGCGGATGTGTTTGTTGCGGCGATGGACGAAATCGCTGTTGTCGGCGACACAACGATTGACACAGAACGCGGGCTTCCGCAGGTTGAAGTTGTGATTGACAGGGAACGCGCTTACAGTTTTGGCGTTGATGTCACAACAGTCGCGCGCGAAATCAATTACGCTATAAATTCCGTGACGGCGACAAGTTACCGAAGGGACGGAAAAGAATACGATGTGGAAGTGATGTACCGCCCTGAAGACAGGGAAAATATCATGGATTTGGAATCGATGTATGTTACAGGAACAAACGGAAGAGTCGCTGTCTCAAATTTCGCTTCTCTCCGCCGCGGGCTTGGTCCTGTCTCAATCCGAAGGGAAAACCAGACACGGATTGTTCATGTCACTGCGAACATTCTTTCAAAGGACAACGCGAATCTTGTCGAGGATGCAATCAGAAGCAAAGTCGCGGAAACTTATATTATTCCAGATAATATAAGCGTGACTTACGAAGGTTCCTGGAGCGACACGACAGAACAGATGCGTCTTTACGGGGCGATTATCGTGATGGCGATTATCCTTGTGTTCGGCGTGATGGCTGCGACTTATGAATCATTCAAAGCGCCGCTCATAAACCTTGCGACAATTCCGTTCTTTATAATCGGTGTCGCCTTTATGTACAAAATCACAGGGCAGCCGCTTTCGATTATGTCTATGGTCGGAATGATTATGCTTGTGGGAATTGTTGTGAACAACGGAATCATTCTTGTTGACTACACAAATCTTTTAAGGGAACGCGGAGTTGAAATGATGGATGCCTGTCTTGAAGCGGGAGTAAGCCGTCTCCGTCCGGTTCTTATGACAACGCTGACCACAATCCTTGGAATGCTTCCGATGTGCTTTACAAGCGAAGGCCAGGCAGGAATGGTTCAGCCGATTGGAATCGCGGTTGTCGGCGGACTTACTTCTTCGACATTCGTGACTTTGCTTGTGATTCCGGTTCTGTACAGCCTTTTTATGAAAACAAAACCGAAGAAAAGCCGGATTCAGAAAGCCCTTTCAGAAGAGACTTCCAAAAAGCCGGACAAAAACGCGGACGAAGGAGAAAGCCATGAGTAATTACAGGATAGAGATTGTCGCGAACCAGTCGGTTGAAGAAGATATAACAGAACTTCTTGACGAGGAAATTCCTGACTTGGAATACACTGTTGTTCCCACAGTGAACGGACGCGGAATCCACTCGAGAAAACTCGGAACGACTACTTGGCCTGAGCAGAACTTTCTTCTGTTCAGTTATGTGAACCGCGAAAAAGCGGCGAAGATAAAAGAGATAATAAAAGAAGTGCAGATGAAATTTCCAAAGGAAGGGATTTCGTTTTTCTGTGTTCAGGAAGCGGAGCTTTAATCTGAATCTGTGAATCCTGTGCGGCTCTTGCGTGTCTGCAACAAAAAAAAAGCGTCCATTTTCGGACGCTTTTTTTATGCTGGCAATTTATCAGCCTTCACAGAAGTTTTATTTCTAGCGAAGTAAACTAAGCACATTCTGTGAACTCTGATTCGCCTGCGCCAGCATTTGTCGCAGCCTCAAGCGGCTGCTGACCGAGTTTGCGATGCAAACTCGCGCGCAATGGCTGGCAATTTATCAGCTTTCACAGAAGTTTTATTTCTAGCGAAGTAAACTAAGTACATTCTGGCTAGATTGATTCGCCTGTGCCAGCATTGGTCGCAGCCTCAAGCGGCTGCTGACCGAGTTTGCGATGCAAACTCGCACGCAATGGCTGGCAGTTTATCAGCCTTCACAAAAACTTTATTGTTATCGAAGTAAACTAAGCACATTCTGGCTAGACTGATTTGCCTGTGCCAGCATTGCTGTTCCGGCCTGTGAAAGAACCTGGTCTTTTGTGAACTCAACCATTTCGCTTGCCATGTCTGTGTCGCGGATTCTTGATTCAGATGCCTGAAGGTTTTCTGCTCCAATATCAAGGCCTTTGACTGTAAGCTCAAGTCTGTTCTGGTAAGCGCCGAGATCCGCGCGCTGTTTGTTGATTTTCTTCAACGCTTCGTCCAAAGTTCCGATTGCCCGGTTCGCTTCGTCCGGAGTTTCCAAAGTCAGGATTGACTCGTCGCCTACATTGCGGATTCCAAGAGCCATCGCTGACATTGTTCCGATGTAAACCTGAGTTCTCTGGTCCATGTTTGCTCCGATGTGGAACCACATTGAAGCGGTAACAGAGTTTTCGCCTGTAGGGCGGGCGAAACGTCCTGTAAGCATATTCATTCCGTTGAACTGAGCAGCGGATGCAATTCTGTCAACTTCTGCGATAAGTGAAGAAACTTCAACCTGAATCTGCATTCTGTCTTCCGCAGAGTAAATTCCGTTTGATGACTGAACTGCAAGTTCGCGGATTCTCTGGATGATGTCAGTTGTTTCCTGAAGATATCCTTCAGTTGTCTGAATGAAAGAAATCGCATTTTCCGCGTTTTCAGAAGCCTGATTCAAGCCGCGGATTTGCGCCCGCATTTTCTCTGAAACCGCAAGTCCAGACGCGTCATCACCTGCTCGGTTGATTCTCATTCCTGAAGAAAGTTTCTCCATGCTTTTCTGCTGGGCAAGATCCTGAATTCCCTGGGAACGCTGAGCAAACATCGCGCTCATATTGTGATTAATAACCATAGTATATCTCCTTGGTGTTTTTGCACAAATCTCCAGACTGAGATTTTAATGCTTCACGGGTTTCCACCACCCTTACTAAAAATATCGGAGATATAAAAAATCACTTTAGAGTTTTTTTTGTTTTTTGCCTTTTGTTCTGAATATGCTGTTAATCTCTGTAAATCTTTATGAATCCGGAATTTATTTATTTTGAATCTTTCTCTTTTGAATTCTTTTTTTCAGCGATTTTTTCGTTGAGCTTTTCCTTAATCATTGAAAGCGGAGCATTGAAAGACGCGGATTTCATTTTTGGAAAGCGTTTCATCAGAGATTCTGAGGTTTTGTGGTTCAGATTTATCTTTTCAAGTTTTTCAAGGAAAGAAGAGCTGAACTTTTCCCGCTCGACAGAAGAATGTTCTTTTACAGACTGAATCATATCTTTCAGTGAATTTGAGCGGAACCAGGACTCTTTTTCGTATCTGTCTTTTAGAGATTCGCCGAATTCCTTGAGTTTTGTCATATAGACGCTGAAATCGACAAGTTTGTGGACAGTCGCGACAAGGTCGACGATAAAAACCGCAAGAAGCGCGTCGGAAATTATAATCAGAGCCAAATCAGAAAACAGATTCAAAAACTTTTCGATAAGCGGCTGGACAAATTTGATTCCCACGACAGACATCACTCCGAAAAGCAGAGAGTTTTTCAGGCAGACGCGTCCGTGGATATTCAGAGGAATTGTCTTTCCCTTGATTGTGATTTTGTGGTTTGAATAATCCCACCAAGTGGTGTGGAACATTTTTTCCAAAGCCCAGCTTCCGATATATTCAACGACTGAACAGAAAAATGTTCCTGAAATAAAAAGAACCCAGACAGGATTCTGAAGACGGACAGGAAGCATAAGAATCAGAAGTCCGCCGACTCCGTAAATAGGGCAGAGCGGTCCGTGAAGAAATCCGCGGTTCACGAATTTGTGTTCAGAAAAAACGCCGACATAAACCACTTCGCAAATCCAGCCGATTACGCTGAACAGAATAAAAACGATAGACGCTTTTGCAAGCTCCACGGACTGAAAGCCGACATGAGTTGTGTTCATCCAGTTGATTAAAGTTTCCATGGCTATAAATTTTCCTTAATGCATCTTTGAATTGTGTTCGGGTTCTGTTTTGTTATCCTGCCTGCTCAGAATTCATTTTCTGAGTGATCCGGTCGACAATTATTTTAAACTGGTCTTCGGAAGTTATTTTCAGCGAAGAAAGAATTTTTCTGTCAATCTGATAGTATTCCGCGTCTCCGTCAACATAGTGAACCATAAGGTCTGCAAGATAAACGCAAGTCGCGATGTTTTTGCAGCTTTCAGGAGCGAGCTCAGGGGAATGATGGAATCTTATCACATCAGTGAGGACTTTAGGAAAGTTCCATTTTTCCGCGATTCTTGCTCCGATTTCCGCATGGTTTGTTCCGCACAGAAGCCTTTCGTAAATGTCCGAGCTTATTCCTTTTTCAAGGCAAAGCGTCTTTACTTTTGCAAGATAATTCGGCGCGACTGCCTGAAAAATGATTTTTCCCATATCGTGCAGAAGTCCGCAGGTGTAGATGTTTTCTGTGACATCGCGGTTTCCGTTGAAAAAATTGTATGCAAGGTTGAACGAATAGAACGCGACCCTGTAAGCGTGTTTCCAGAGGTTTTCCGAATTTCCCGGAAGCTTGCTGAAAGTCTGCATTGTTCCGATTGTGAAAAGCATATTCCTGACGCCGCGGAGTCCAATCATCTTTACCGCGCTCGCGATATTGTTGCAAGGCTGGTTCAGCGAGAACGCGGCGGAGTTCACCTGACGCAAAAGTTCGCCTGTCAGGGAAACATCGCTTCCAATCTGCTGCGCGACTTCGGACAATGTCACTTCAGGGTCGCTTAAAAGCGCGTTCAGCCTTGTTATGTTTTCAGGGAACTGAGGAAGAATATCGATTTCGCTTTTGAATTCCTCAGAGATTATGTCAAGCTGCTTGTCGGAATCTGTGGAAATCGGAAGGAAAAGCCGGGTTACAGTCACTCCTTTCACGCATAAAGTCTGGAAATTGTTTTCAGACATTCCGAGTTTTCTGAGCATAAGAATCATGATTATAAGTCCAAGACCTGCGCCTTCCGACTCGTCGAGGACTGAACTCAATGTCTCTTCGACTGAAGTGTACTGCTGCGCGCGGCAGATTTTGTCGTGGATTCTTTTGTATTCTGTGTAAGTCAGAGCGGAATTGTTCTGGACTTCCATTCGGATTATGTTGTTCTTGACTTGGATTATCAGGCGGATATAAAGCCCTTCTTCTTTCTGCTTTGTAAGATAATAATTTATGTTTGAAAGGGTTTCTTCTTTGAAAGTCCTCATTCCTTCTTCGTAATCCTCGTAACTGTTTATATCAAGGCCTTTTTCTTTGAAGTAAATCCTTTTTGTGTTCGCTTTTTTAGCGTTTGTGATAAGCTCGTTCTGGCAATAAGTTATGTACTGAATCATCTGTTCCTGATGAAGCTCTGTAAAGAAAGTTGTCAGAACTTCGCTCATATATACTTCCATGTTGTGAGGAAGCGTGTATGTTGTTATTGAAAGCGGCACACCGGAACTGATTGCCATTTTGATTTTTTGTTTATCGACTGTTAAGACATTGTTTTCCATAAACTCCTTCTGAAAACACTTTAAGTGTCCTGACTATTTTAGCACAAAGAAGCGGAGAATAAAACTCATTTTTTTAAAATTATTCTCCTGCCTGTTCACGAAATGTCTGCTCATCAAAACTAGCAGAACGCCTTGTCTATTTTTATTTCGCATTTGCAGTTCGGATTGAATTCTTTTGCTTTTTCGGAAAGCCTTTTTTCGATTTCGCTGTCGCTCATTTTCAGTCCGAACGGACGAAGCGCGTCAAAACATATTTTTGTCTCATTGTTTTTGCATTTTATGATTCTCACATCGTGGACGCTCAGGTTTTTGTCGATTTCTTCCGCGGATTTTTCAAGATGTTCTTTTAAACGGCGGACTTCATTGTCAGACAAATCGACAGGATCAATGTGGATTGTCACAGAACAGCAGAATTTTTCAGAAACCGCTTTTTCCGTCGCGTCGATGATTTCGTGAAGTTCAAATACATTTCTGTCGCCCGGAACTTCCGCGTGCAGCGAAATCATGATTTTTCCCGGACCGTATTCGTGAATCAAAAGGTCGTGGACGCCGATAATAGGATTGAACGACATCACAAGATTTTCAATCTCTTCCGCCGTTTTCTTGTCGGCGGGAATTCCTAAAAGCGGATTTATCGTGTCTTTTGCCGAGCCGATTCCGTTTATGATGATGAAAACTGAGACCAGAATTCCTGCTATTCCGTCAAAGGCGATTTTTGATTCAGGCTTGAGGACTGAAAAGCAGACTGCAAAAAGAACGATTGAAGTTGAAAGGACATCGCTTATCGAGTCTTTTGCGGTCGCTTTCAAGGCGGCGGAATTTATCTTCTTTGAAAGATGAAGATTGAACACGAACATCGAAAGTTTCACAAGAATCGAGGCTGAAAGCACAATTATCGCAAGGTTGGATTTTTCAAGCGGAGAAGGATTGAAAATCGATTCAACAGAAGACTTGAAAAGCTCGACGCCGACTAAAATAATCAGAAACGAAACTATAAGCCCCGCGATGTATTCCATCCTTCCGTGCCCGAACGGATGCTCGTCGTCGGCTTTTTTCGCAGAGATTTTAAATCCTATCAAAGTGACAAGCGAGGAGGCGACATCCGAAAGATTGTTCAGCGCGTCCGCCGTGACAGAAACCGAGCCTGACACGATTCCTGAAATAAGTTTTCCTGCAAAAAGCATGATGTTCAGGAAAATGCCGGCTGCTCCTGATATGATTCCGTATTTTTCACGCTGTCCGATTTTGTCGCTCTTGTTTTCGTCCATAATAAACTATTTTCTCAGATGTCGGCGTTATTCACAAACATTTTTTTAGCCCGAATGTGGATTTTAGTTGCAATCAATAAAAAATGCACGCAGGCAAGGTTCCGGTTTGAAAAACAATCTGCACAAGTGAGTGCGGAAAACTTAAAAGTCGCAAATAATGCTGCTTGGTGGTTACTTCGCTGTCGCTCGTGCGCAAGCGGGCGACTTGCTCAACCACCACAGTTTTTGACGAACGCGGAAGCCGTTTTTCAAACAGGGTTCTTGCCGAGAGTGCATTTTTGGATGGTTTCATAAAATTCGACATTCGGACTATTTTGCGTAATCGTATTTTTTCGCTTCGATTGCGTCTTCAATTTCATCGGCAAGAACCGCAAAGAAATCGTGTCCTGTCTGCTCTTCGATGAAATCAACAGTCGTTATGTAATAGTCCCAAGTGTGCTCGGAAACCTGCTGATTGTTCGGAATCCAGGCGGCAAGGATTTCTGTATCCTGGTCCACGCGGTCAAAATCGTTTTCGCCTTCGTCCAGAACCATAATGATTTTCCAGCAGTAAGACGGAACTTCAATCGCCTGTCCGTTTTTAAGAGGAATTTCTTCAAACGTTCCCTTGTCGCTTGTTCCGCCTTTTCCGTAAGGGCCTGCGGCAATGTAAAGCTCTTTTCCGCTCAAGGCAAGCCCGCGTTCATAGGATTCAAGGTTTTTCCATACGTTTCGGTTGCAGTTCGGCGACTGGGGAATCATGTTTGTCATAAGGAATGTAACGCTGTTGTCTTCCGCGGAAGAAGTTCTGTCTGCGGAAGGG
Source organism: uncultured Treponema sp. (assembly GCA_964606655.1). Lineage (GTDB taxonomy): Bacteria > Spirochaetota > Spirochaetia > Treponematales > Treponemataceae > Treponema_D. The sequence goes on along the minus strand of CAZSHF010000059.1, from coordinate 3,399 downwards.
CAGACGTGTCCTCGGTCAAAACCGAACTGAGTGTACTGATAGTCCGCTTTTTTCACTCCGTAAAAGTTTTCAGGAAGCTCAGCGTCTGGGCGGAAATCGTCTCCGCGCTCGGCTTCTCCCATATCGTCTTTGTCCAAGTGCCACATCACCCAGTTCGGAATCAGTTTTTCGCTGTTGTAGGACATTGAGAACTGCGTTTTTTCGATAAGATAATTCGCGGCGTTCTTGATTTCTGTTGTCGCGCCGCTGGGATTCCCGAAATAAAGCGGAAGGTTTTCTGCGGAAAGCGGTTTTTGTGTTCCGGAACTGCTTTTAGCGCTTTTTGTTCCGGCGGATTTCAAGCCGGATTCTGAACCGGATTTCTGGTTTTCCGAAACTGATTCGTCTGAGGATTCTGAGCCTGATTTTCCGTTTTCTGATTTGTCTTGCTGTCCGGTTTTCGTCTGTTTCTGAAATGTCTGTTCAGTCTGCTCAATTCCTAAATAGTCGAAAACGATTTTCTTTCCGCTGTAGAACAAGTCAGGGCGCAGAAAATAAACCGCGGCGGTCAGGGCGAGCAGAATGAGAACGAGAATCAGTGTGATTTTCGGGCGTTTTTTATTTTTCCGCGGGCTTTTCTTTGATTCCGTTTTTGTGTTTTTTGAGGAGCGAGATGTCTTTGGCGCGGAAGATTTCTTTTCCGAGGCAGCCGTTTTTGAAGTTTCTTCTGATGAAACGTTTTTTTTCTCGGAAGATTTCTTTTCCGAGGAATTTTTTTTCGCTGCTGTTGTTTTTATTTCTTTTTTTTCCTTTTTTGCTGTTGCCATTTTCTGAGCCTTGCTAGTAATTTATTATGAAGTTAGGGTTTTTTGTCGATTCTCCGTAGCCTTTCGGGAAAGTTTCGTTTTTGCCGTAATACTCCGTGTCTTTCGGTCCGAGCCAGCTGCCTTTATCAGTGTAGAATTTGAACCTGATTTCATAAAAGCCTTCTTCATCTATTGCAATCGAAGCTGTCCAGATTCCGTCGCTGTCCGAATCTGAAAGCAAAATCATATTGTCCCAGCCTTTCGGCCCGCGAAGATAAACTTCTGAAAAGTCGCCGGAAGTTATGCCGAAATCCTCAGGCTTGAATGTGAACACGATTCTGTCGCTTTCTTGGCTTCCGTCCTGCGCTTTTTCAATGTAGTACGGGACTGCGTCCTTTTCTTCGCTGGAAAGTTCTGTGAAGTTTACAGTGATTCCTCCGCTTGCCAAATCTTTTGTGAAAGTCTCGACTTTGTTTCCGTCTGTGTCTGTAAAATGCGAGAACTTGTATCCGTATTTTGTTATGAACAGATTTAAGTCTTCAAGCACGGAATAAAAATCTGTGCCTTCTGCAAGTCCGGACAGCTTGTCTACAGTGTAAGTGAAAAGGACAGAATTGGAATCGCCGCTGTTGTACGAAAAGTGAACGCCGCTGTCTTGGCATTTTATTTCAACTGAATAAACCGGAATCCAGATTGCGTAAACTGTGCAGGAACTTGAAACGTGATTCAAAGGCTCTGTTCCTCCGGCAGCGGATGAAAAGCCTCCGAAAGTGACATTTGAAACATCTATAGACCAGTATCTGACATTTTTTTGGAACACATCTTCAAGATTTTCATTCGGATTTATTTCAGTTTTAAAGTTTGTAAAACTCCCCCCCCCATAATCAGTGAAAGTTCCGCCGTTCGCGTCAAATGTCACTGTTACAGTTTTGTTGTCAATCCAGGATTTAATTGAACTTGCTTTTGCCTTGAAATAATTTTCAGAATCTCCGCCGGAAAGAAGTTTGTAGTTCGTTCCGTTTGAATAGTTTGAGCACCAGGAAGCGACGCTGTCTTCAAACTGATTGGTCGTCGCGCTTCCGTAATACAAATCGCTTGAGTCGATATAAGGCGAAATCATCGCCTGCCATTTATTGATTCGTTCCTGGCTTTTTGCGGCTTCAAAACCGCTTTCGCCCCCTGAATACTGCAAAAGATATTCTTTGTACTTTGCAAGATACTCTGGAACTTGCAAAAGTTTTGTAATAAGCGGAGAATTGTTTCCGTCGCCCCAGGAAAGCGGATTTTTTGTCGCTGTGTCGCTAAAACAGTTTGTTCCAAGCGTGTTGTCGTAATCGTAAGGAATAAAATACGCTTTTCCGCTTTTGTCAAAATAAAAGTAGAAATTGTTGCTGTTCCGCCAGTAGTCGTCGTCCATTCCTAAAATCACGTTTATCGCATAAGTTTTTATGAACAGGTCAACGTCCATTCTGGAATCGTAGAATTGTTTTATCGCGTCTGTGTCAGAATCTGAAAGAGCGTTCAGTTCAGCTATAAAATCCTGAAGCTGCGTTTTCGCTTCGTCAAATTTTTTCTTGTCGGCTTTGAGGTCATAAGTGTAGCGTTCGCTTTCTGATTCGTTCAGAGAGATATTTTCGATTCCGAATTTCCAGTCCTCTGTATCCGCAAAATCCGCTTTTCCGTTCGCATAAGTGCATTTCCACAGGTTTCCTTTGTTGTCTGTAAAATCGCCTGCGTTGTCTTTTGATTTTCTTCCTGCCAGAAACTGCTTGTTGATTTCCTCAATCATCGCGTAGATTCCGTAGTCAAGTTCAGTTGAAGATTCTCCGTCTGTTATTGTTATAAAAAGATGAGCGTAACCTGCGCGCGGCGAAGTCCAGATTCCAGAGTCGCGGAAATAGTTGTAGCAGTAAATCTCGCGCGAATAAGTTCCGTCGTCTTTGAAGCGTTTCAGGTTTATGCCTTTCATGCAGCCTGAAAGTTTTTTGTCTGTCTCGCTGAATTCCTCAAAATCAAGCTTGAAATGCGTCTGCTGGTATTCGCCTGTTTCACGCTGAGGACGGACGCGGCTTGTGTTTCCTCTCAGCCTGAATCCTATGTCGTCGATTTTCCATTCAACTCCGGCTTTTTGCATTTTAAAGTCTGCGTGGACACATTCTTCGTTTCTTGGATTCTGGTCATAGTCAGAAAGAAGCTTGTTCCACTGTTCCTGTGTGATTGTGACAGTTATGTCCGCGATGGCTTCTGTCGAGTAAATGAAATCAAGGCTTTCTTTTCTTGATTCGCTGAGCAGCGGATAAACGACTTCTTCGTCATCGCCTTCATATTGGATTGAAGAAGGTGGAACAGGATTCTGGTTTCCGGAAGTTCCGTTTTCTGTCTCAGGATTTTTAGGATTAGTTGTGGTATTTATAATATCACAAGCGACAAATGCAAAAAGAGCGAGAACGCCCGTCAAAGTAAGCAAAAATCTTCTGATGTTCATGATGAAAAATGATAACAAAAGATTTGAAATGTTTATAGACCTGAAAAATCCGCTTCAATTGAAAATCGCTGTTGAATTCATTATATTTTTTTTATGGACTTATTGAAAAAACTTGAAGAATGTGAAAAA
>CAZSHF010000058.1:0-16005 GCA_964606655.1 uncultured Treponema sp. | reverse complement strand
CTGAAACATCGCTTGTTGAACTGTCAGAATAAGTCGCTGTGACTTTAAGCCCTGCCGTTCCGCCGACTTTCAGCGTCGCCGGGGAAACTTCAAGGCTTATGCTTGAAAGTGTCTTTGTCTCCTCAGGCTCAGGCGCCGGAGAATCCGAGTTTTTTTTGCAGCCGAAAAACGAGCCAAGAAGAAGAAAAGAAGCCGCAGTCAGTACAAACAGATTTCTTAGTTTTGTCATAAAATGACCTCCTTATAATTTTGGAAAAATATATTTATTGCTTCACTTGTTTGAAAATCACAACCGACCACGGATTCACGCCGTATTGTCCTGAACTTGTCCTCGGGTCGGAAGCCTCGCTTTCCTTCCAGCAGTTGAAGTCGTTTTCCGCCCAGCTGTCTGTGTCCGCAAGGCGGACCCATTTATAGCCTGAAGCCGGAGAAGGAACTGTGTAGTCAACTTTGGAAGTATACATATTCATAAAGACAAGGTAGTCGCTTCCGCCGCTTACAGAAGAGCCTTTTATCCTGAGCCAGACGCATCTTCCGTCGCTTGAAAGGTTCTGGCTTCCGTTCTCGTGCTTGAACTCGTATGACACATTGTAGTCCGTCTGGCGAAGCGCAGGCTCGCTTTCACGCAGCTTCAGCATATACTGCATGAACGCGAAGTTTCCGTTCGTGTTCATGCTGTTACCAAAAGTCCCGAAGTTGTTGTGGTACGCGCCGGCTCCGCCTGTCGTTATGTTGTGCGGGCTTGAAGTGTTTATCATGTTGTAGTTTGACCAGGTCGCCACGGAATCAATCTGGTAAGGATTGTTGTTTCCGTTCTGAGTGCGGCTGAACTCGTCGCCCCAGACAATCATCGGAACTCCCCTGCTCATCATCTGAATCGCGATGTAGTTTCGGGCGGCCTGCCTTTTCATTTTCGCGTCGTGTCCGAATCCAAGCTTGTTTTCGTCGTCGCTTCCGCCGTCGCTAGGCCCGAAAGGCCAGTCCTGTCCGTTCTGCGCGTTTCCTTTTCCTTCATAAGAGCAAAGGTCAGCGAGAGTGAATCCGTCGTGCGCCACGACAAAGTTTATCGACTTATGAGGTCCGCCTTCCTTGTTGAAGTTATTGTAGTCGCCGTTTATGTAGTCGTTCACGTTTCCCTGAGACTGCCGGTTTCCTGTGTTCACATAGGCGCGGATTGAGTCGCGGAATCTTCCGTTCCATCCGCCCCAGCCGTTCGGGAAGTTTCCGACCTGATAGCTATAGTCGCCTGTGTCCCAGCTTTCTGCAATCATCTCGACGTTCTTGCTGTTTCCCAAGGCAACAATGTCTTTGAGCGTCTGGGAGTTTTCGTTGTAGTTCCAGTTTCCGTCTGAATCTTTCTCGCGGCCTAAAACTGTCGCAAGGTCAAAGCGGAATCCGTCTACTCCCATATCGTCAATCCAGTATGTAAGAGAATCAAGGATAAGCTGGCGCACAATCTGATTGTCGCACTGAAGATTGTTTCCGCATCCTGTCGTTTCCCAGTAACTTCCAACATTGCTTTGAACAAGAGAATAATATGTGGAGTTGTCTATTCCGCGCATGAATGTCAGCTCCGCCTGCGCGAAGTTGTCGTCCTTGTTGTAAGTTCCGCCCTCGCCTGAATGGTTGTAGACAACGTCAAGGTAAACTTCCATTCCGTTCTCGTGGAAAGTCTTGACCATTTCCTTGAACTCGCGCGTAGGTCCGCCGAGCGTCTTGTCTGAGGAATAGCGTCTGTCAGGCGCGAAATATCCGTAAGTCATGTAAGCCCAGTAGTTTCCGCCCGGCTGATTGTCAGGGTTCGCGTCGTTGTCGCTTTCGTGGACAGGAAGAAGCTCAATCGTGTTTATTCCCAGAGCCTTAAGGTACGGCGCAAGATAAGCCGCCCCGGCGTAAGTTCCAAGAAGATTTGAAGGAACATTCTGGACATTCTCAAATCCGCTGATTTTGTCTCCGCTCACGCTTTTTAAAATGTCGCCAAGTTTCGCAGCAGAAGGATGCTTTGTGATTCCGCGGGCGTGAGCCTCGTAGATTGAAGCGTCCTGAGCTGAAATCGCGGGTTTTGTTCCGTAATCCTTGTCGTTGTTCACAATAAGAACTGATTTAGGAGCGCAGAACGCAGTGTCGACATTCCTGTGAGGAATTCCCAAAGGCTCGTAGGTTGTGCCGCCTGTCGAATAGATGTTTCCGTAGTGCTGTTTTCCATCGGACTTCAAGGCATTAGGATTTGACTTGTCGTGGCTTATTTCCTTCGCGTAAGGGTCGAAAAGAACCTTGTTCGGGTTGAAGCGGTTTCCTTGGCTGTCAAAGTCAGACTTGAATCCGGCAGAGCTTCCGCCGCGCTTCCAGTTTTCATCATAAGTCCAGTTCGGGCCCCAGCAGCGGAACGCGTAAAGCGTGTTCTCAGGCAAGCCTTGGACAGTGACGCGCCAGTAATCGTTTGAATCTTTTGTCATCCAGTAGTCGAGCTCTGGAACAGATTCTCCGTACGCTTTCGAGTAGATTTCAAGAAGGACTTTTGTGGCGTTTTTGGAGTAAAGGACAAAGGACGCGTTTCCGCCGGAAATCGACGAGCCTGTCTTTGCGTCCGTTCCGGCATCGGAAACGACGGAATACTGTCCGCTTGAAGGATGCTTTTCTCCGAGCGCTTTTGCAGACAAATCCTCTTCGACTGTGATTTCTTGCTGAGGATTATCAGGATAATCCGGCGTTTCTGGAACATCTATGTATCCCGGGTCGACAGGAGTCTGCGTTGTTTCCGGTGTTGTGGGCTGTTTGCATGAAAGGACTGAAAAACAGACAAGAAAAGAAAGCGCTTCAAACGCTGATAAGAATTTGTTGAAAATGAATTTCTTCATAGAATCTCCCGAGTCTTTTTTAGCGACACTAAGAAAGCACAACGAAAAACTCTATGTTCATTATATTTCTACACTTTAAAATATGTCAAATTTTTTCGGAGATTTTTTATAAAAAGGGCTGCCCCCATTGGACAGCACTTTATATCGATATATTTTATTTTCCTGTCTTTTCGCCAGGCTTCATCTTCGCGGCTTTCACCATTCTTCCCATTCTTTCCTGAGCGGCGGAGATGTCGTTCACCATAAGATTAGGCTGGCTTGTCGCGTCAAGAGTGTCGCGCCACAGAGCGCCTTCCGGGTCGACCACATTTCTGTGCGCTGTCGCCATTGAAATCGGAATGTGGACAAACTTGTCGTGCACAAGTCCGATGACGATTTTTGTCTTTCCTGCCATCGCCGCGTGGACAGCGTTGTTTCCAAGACGTTCGCAGTAAACTGAATCGGAAGCGGTCGTCACAGAAGCGCGGATCTGATAGCCAGGGTCGATGTATTTAAGGTTTATATGGATCTTCTTTTCTTTAAAGTACGAATTGATTTTGTCGCGCAGGTAAACTCCGATGTCGGCAAGCTTTATGTTTCCCGAATCGTCAGTCTGGTTTGTTTTTGTTAGCAGATCCTGACCTGCGCCTTCCGCGACGATTATCACCGCGTGATGTCTTCTCTTTAATCGTTCCTCAAGATGAGCAAGAAGTCCGTTCTCGCCGTCAAGGTCAAAAGGAACTTCAGGAATAAGGCAGAAATTGCATTCGTGGCTTGCAAGAGCCGCCGCCGTCGCGATAAAGCCAGACTCGCGCCCCATAAGCTTTACAAGCCCGATTCCGTTTATCTGCGACTCCGCCTCCATATGGATTGAGGCGACGGATTCTTTCGCGCGCTGAACAGCGGTCTCGAATCCGAACGAGCGGTCGATGAACTGAAGGTCGTTGTCAACAGTCTTAGGAATTCCCACGACAGCGCATTTCAGGCCGCGCTTTTCAATCTCGTTTGAAATGTCAAGGGAACCGCGCTGTGTTCCGTCTCCGCCGATTATGAACATCATGTTTATTCCGATTTTCTGGATTGTGTCCACGATGTCTGAAACTCTCTGTCCGCCGCCTCGGCTTGTTCCAAGAAAAGAGCCGCCGATTTTATGGATTTCATCCACGTTTTCAGGGTCAAGGGCGACTGTAGGATAGCCTTCCTCTTCAAAGAATCCTTTGTAGCCGTACTGGAAGCCGCGTATGTCGCGAACTCCGTAACGGTTCCAAAGGCATCTGACAACCGCGCGGATAACATCGTTCAGTCCAGGGCAAAGTCCTCCGCAGGTGCAGATTCCGGCCTTCACATCCTTAGGGTCAAAGAATATGAACTCGCGCGGCCCTGCCTTCTGCATAAGGTTTGTCTTGTCCAAGGCGCAAGGTTTTGTGCTGTCAAAAACATTCACTGTATTGATTACAAAAGAATCGTCCTTCACATAGTTCGCGCGGTAATCTCCGAAAGATGTTGAAAGCTCGATCGGAGAACGGACTTTGCATTCTCCTAAAGTGTCCACAGAAAAATCATAAATCTCATTGCCGCTCATATAAAATCTCCTCAAAGCATAAATTTATATCGAAAGCTCATTTTATCGATAGTTCAAGTTCGCTAAATGCAACGCAAATATTTTATAGTCAAAACAGTATTTTTTCAATCGCAATTAGACCCGTTCGCAAAACTGAAGTTTCCGAATGCAAACTATGAATGCAAATTATGAAAAAAAATGTGCTATAATGCTCGCTATGAAAACACAAAGCGAAATGCAGACTTCAGCGAAACAGTTCGCCGATAACTGGAAAAACAAAGGCGACGAGAAACAGGAAACACAAAGATTTTGGATTGGACTTTTAGGCGAAGTTTTAGGTGTTGCGAATCCGCAGAATTGCATTGAATTTGAAAAGCGAGTGCAGCTCTCTCACACAAGTTACATTGACGCGTACATTCCCGACACAAAAGTTTTGATAGAGCAGAAAGGCATCAAGGTTGACCTGAACAAATCCTACGAGCAGTCAGACGGAACTGCACTCACGCCGTACCAACAGGCGAAAAGATATGTGAACGATATGAAAGCAAGCGAAAAGCCTCGCTGGATTGTCGTGAGCAATTTCGCGGAATTTCACGTATACGATTTGGAAAATCCGCAGAATCCGCCAGAAGTGGTTTATTTGAAGGACCTTGAAAAAGATTGCTATCGCCTCGAATTCCTTGTTGACCGCCAAAACGAAAATATCCGCCGTGAAGTAGAAATTTCTGTCGCGGCAGGAAAACTTGTAGGCAAAATGTACGATTCGCTCGTGAAAGAGTACATAAATCCCGAATCGCCAGAAAGCGCAAGAAGCCTGAACGTTCTGTGCGTCCGCTTGGTTTTCTGCTTCTATGCAGAGGACGCAGGGCTTTTTGGAACACGCACAAGCTTTGAGGACTACATAAAAAGTTTCAACTTGCAGAATGTCAGAAAAGGCTTGATTGCGCTGTTCAAGGCTTTAGACACAAAACTTGCTGACCGAGACAAATACGACGAATCGCTAAAGCCGTTTCCGTATGTGAACGGCGGACTTTTCAAAGACGAGAACATCGAGATTCCGAACTTCACAGAGGAGATTGTCGATGTCCTTGTGAACGATTGCGCTCCGTTCGACTGGTCAGAAATATCACCTACGATTTTTGGAGCGGTTTTTGAAAGCACCTTGAACCCGGAAACACGACGCAAAGGCGGAATGCACTACACTTCGATTGAAAATATCCACAAAGTAATCGACCCATTGTTTTTGGACGAGCTGAACGAAGAGTTTGAAAAGATTAGCAAAATTACCGCTGCCAAAACTCGAACTGAAAAACTATATGAGTTTCAAAACAAGCTAGGCTCTCTAACATTCCTAGACCCTGCGTGCGGAAGCGGAAACTTTTTGACAGAAACTTATCTTTCGCTCCGTAGGTTGGAAAATCAGGTAATCTCCGCATTAAACAAAGGCGAGAAAGTGCTCGGATTCGACGAGTTCATCAAAGTAAAAATCAGCCAGTTTTATGGAATCGAAATCAACGACTTCGCTGTGACTGTCGCAAAAACCGCGCTCTGGATTGCGGAATCGCAGATGATAAACGAAACGGAAAAAATCATCTCGCAGCAGATTGAATTCCTGCCACTCACGACTAATGCGTTTATCGTCGAAGGAGATGCCCTGAAAATGAACTGGGCAACGCTCACAAACTTTGACGGAACAAAAACCGAACAGCCGATGTTGTTTGATGATTTAGACGATAGACAAAAGACAATAGACAATAGCAAGACGCTAGACGATAGAAAAACTAATGTCTATGGTCTAAAGTCTAACGTCTATAACTACATTATGGGAAATCCGCCGTTCATAGGTGCGAGAATTATGGAGCAAGGCAGTGTGCAAAAAACGGAAATCGAAAATATTTTTGGTGATATAAAAGATGTTCAGGACTTGGACTATGTTTGCGGCTGGTACAAAAAGGCGGCTCTTCTTATCCAGAACACGAAAACAGAATGCGCGTTCGTCTCGACAAACTCAATCTGCCAGGGTTCGCAAGTGCCGGTTCTCTGGAACGTTCTTTTGAATGAGCTTCACATCAAAATAAACTTCGCTTACCAGACTTTCAAATGGGCGAACGAGACTGCGGACAAAAAGCAGATGGCGGCTGTCCACTGCGTGATTGTCGGGTTTTCAATGAGCGACCGTACAGAGAAGCTTTTGTTCTCATCAGACGGGCGGAAAACCGCGGTGAAAAACATCAGCCCGTATCTTGTTGAAGGAAGCAACTCTTTTGTCGTCGCTCGGAAAGAAACTTTGTGCAACGTGCCGAAAATGAATTTTGGAAACCAGCCGCGCGACGGCGGAAACTTTGTGATAAGCGAGGCTGAGCGGGAGGAAATCCTTAAAAAAGAGCCTGCGCTTGAAAAATACTTGCATCCGTACATCGGCTCGGAGGAATTCATCAACAACAAGAAACGCTGGTGCCTTTGGCTTAAAAACGCAAGTCCGTCTGAAATCAAAAAAAGCAAAATCCTTTACGAGAAAGTCGAGGCGGTAAGGAATTTCAGGCTTTCCTCAACGGCAAAGACGACGAACGGCTACGCGAAAGTGCCTGCCCAGTTTGCGCAGATTACGCAGCCTGACGGAGCCGACTTTCTGATTGTTCCAAGAGTTTCTTCTGAAAGGCGGCGTTATGTTCCGATTGGTTTTATGACTTCTGACTGCATTTCTTCCGATGCCGTTCAAATCATTCCCAACGCCACGCTTTTCCATTTCGGCGTGCTTACGTCCAGCGTCCACATGGACTGGATGCGGGTTGTAGCAGGAAGACTTGAAACGCGTTATCGCTACTCAAAAGAGATTGTGTACAACAATTTTCCGTGGCCAAGTCCAAAAGACGAGCAGAAAGCCAAAATCGAAAAAACAGCACAAGGAATTCTCGACGCGCGGGCAAAATATCCGAATTCAAGCCTTGCCGAGCTTTATGATGAAGTCACAATGCCGCCCGACCTCCGCAAAGCCCACGAAGCCAACGACCGCGCAGTTATGCAGGCGTATGGATTCAAAAGCGGTATGACGGAGGCGGAAGTAGTCAGCGAACTATTTAAAATGTACGAGAAACTATGTGCGACTTTTTCGTAAAAAAACTCGGTTTGCCTTTAAAAATCGCATAATTTGCGATAATCGCACTGATTATAAGCGATAATCGCACCGATTATAAGCGATAATTGAATCGATTATAGGCGATAATCGAACCGATTATAAGCGATAATCACATCAATTATAGACGATAATTTTTAAAATTATCCTATGCAATCTTTACTATAATACCTACCTTCGCCTACCGCAGTTTCCGCAGCCGTTTATTATGACGTGCGGCTTTCCGCTTTTTGTCTTCGTGAAAATCCTTGAAAGCAAAAATCCGTCCGCCGCCACATCTTTTTCGCAGACAGGACAGGAGCGGCGGATTCCGGGCTTTGCCTTCGGATAGCACGAAGGGCAGCCGTATACATAGCAGAGTCTTCCGTCCGAATCCCCGAATTTTTCCTGATTTCCTGAACCTGCGAACACTTTCGAAGCAAGATTTTCTCCGGGGAAAAGCGGACTCTGGCACAAAGGGCATTTCGCCGCCGCTGAATCAGAATGAGCGGAAGACGCATGAGCGGAATCAGTTTTCTTTCCGCCTTTCCTGTTTTTATCTGAAGACGAAAATCCTTTTTCCAAGTCGTTCACATTCTCTCCGCTTTTGGAGAGAAAATACAGTTTCCGGAAATAAAGAAGAGCGATTATGATTACAACCGCCGACGCGCCTAAAAAAAGTTCCATGGCAAAAATCAGACGAAATTGTACGGTGTCTCCTGATAGACATAATAGTTCAGCCAGTTCGAGAAAAGAAGATGCGCCGTGCTCCGCCAGTATGAGGCCGGCGGAAGAGATGTGTTGTTGTTCGGAAAATAGTTCCTTGGAAGATTTATGTCGAATCCTTTCTGCTTGTCGCGCCAGTATTCGTTCGCCAGGGTTTCAGTGTCGTACTCAAGATGTCCTGTCATGAAGATTTCGCGGTTGTCTTTTGATTTTACAAGGGAAACTCCTGCGTCAGGCGATTTTGCAAGAATGACAAGCTCAGGATGCTTCAAGACATCTTCCTCATAAATCGTCGTGTGCCTTGACTGAGGAATCGGAAAAACATCGTCAAATCCGCGCATCAAGGCTTCGTTCTGGTTTCCGTCGGTGCGGTAGTTCATAAAAACGCCGAAAAGCTTGTTCTGCACAGGATGCTTTGGAATTCCGTGAAGATGATAAAGACCTGCGAACGCTCCCCAGCAGAGATAAAGAGCGGAAAAAACATTTTCCTTGGCGTAGTCCATAATCTCGCAGAGCTCTTTCCAGTAATCGACTTCCTCAAAATCGATATGCTCGACAGGCGCGCCTGTCACAATCATTCCGTCGTAACGCCGTTTCAGAAGCTCGCTTGAAGGAATGTAAAATTTCTCAAGATAATCCATTCCAGTGTTTTTGTAGGCGTGGTTTTCCATCCTGACAAGAGAGATTTCAACCTGAAGCGGAGAATTCGCAAGAAGGCGAAGAATCTGGGTTTCCGTCGTTTCTTTTGTCGGCATAAGATTGACAATCGCGACTTTGAGAGGACGGATGTCTTGTGTCTGCGCCCGTTTTTCAGTTATCACAAAAATATGCTCGTTCTGAAGAACCGAAGCGGCTGGAAGATCTGATCGTATCTTTATCGGCATGGCGAGATTATAGCAAAGAAAAGTCCGATTTGCTATACTTTGCATTATGCAGAGCCAGAACAGAAAAGCGGCGGTTAAAAAACTCAGGCTTCTTTCATACACTCAAAAGACAGATGTGAACCTGTTCAGAAGACGGATTGAAGAGGAATTCAGATGCGTTTTTCTTCCGGGCCGCACAGAAAAAAAGGAGCGCACTTTAGGCGGAATCACCTGCGATTTCCTTGTCCCTGAAATCCACGCGTCAAAACGGATTCTCTTTTACATCCACGGAGGATGTTTTGTCGCAGGCTCGCGCGCCTCGTACAGGAATTTCACGGCGACTTTGGCGACAAAGACTTTTTCACGCGTCGTCGTTCCCGAATACAGGCTTGCGCCGGCGCATCCTTTTCCTGCCGCGTCTGACGATGTTCTTTCCGCTTTCAGAGCGATGCTCACAGAAGAAATGGTCTCGCGTTCGCTTGAGGCAAGGAAAATCCAGAGCGAGACAGGAATTCCTGTCCAGGAGACAGAGCCTGAAGTCATTGTCGCGGCGGACGGAGCCGGAGCTAGCATCGCCTGCTCGATGATTTTTTCAATGCGCGAAAGATACAAAAGGTGCATAAAAAAACTTGTGCTTTTTTCTCCATGGCTTGATATTTCCGAAGACTCGCCTTTAAAGACCGGGAAAAAAGTTTCCGATGAAGTTCTGTCGGGCGAAGTCCTTTCAAAAAGCTCGGACGCTTACAGTTATTCATCGAACCTTTCAAATCCGCTCATCTCTCCGATGTACGCAAGCGGAGAGCTTTTAAAGGATTTTCCAGAGACTTACATTCAGGTCGGCGAAAAGGAAATCCTTAAAAGCGACGCTGAAGAGTTCCGCCATCAGCTTTCTGAACACGGAATAAAATGCACTGTCGATGTCTGGCCGGACATGGTTCATCTTTTCCAGCTTGCGGATGAATATCTTGACGAGGCGCACGAGGCGATTGACAAAGTGTCTTACATAATCACTTCGGGAATGGACTCAAAACAGAACGAAAGCACGATTTCTGTGCACAACAAGCCGCGCCTTGAAAACAGCTTGAAATCCGAAGCGTGAACTTAAAAGCCTGGAGAAAAAAATGGAGCTTCTTTCACCGGCAGGAAATGTCGAAAAACTTTACTACGCGTACGCTTACGGAGCGGATGCGGCTTATATCGGGCTGAAAAAGTTTTCTCTCCGCGTAAAAGCGGACAATTTCTACGACGACGAGTACAAAAAAGTCTGCGGACTGAAAAAACAGTTTCCCGGAAAAAAACTTCACTGCGCCCTGAACATCTCGTTCCACAACCAGGACATTGAAAACCTCAAGGAAAACCTTGACTACTTCAAGTCATATCCGATTGACGCGTTCATCGTCCAGGACATCGGAATCGTTCCTCTTCTGCAGAAGCATTTTCCTTCCGCCGCGCTGCATTTGAGCACACAGGCTTCGTGCGTGAACAGCGAGGCTGTCAAAATGTACAAATCGCTCGGATTTTCACGCATTGTCCTTGGCCGCGAAGTTTCCCTTAAAGAAATCCGCGAGATAAAAGACGCAGTTCCCGAGATGGAGCTTGAAGCGTTCTGCCACGGCGCGATGTGCATCGCCTACGCCGGAAGATGCCTTATGAGCGCGTATCTTACAGGAAGAAGCGCGCAGGCAGGAGCGTGCTCGCACACTTGCCGCTGGGATTTTGATGTCCTCGCCTCTCCTGAAAAAGCGAAACAGATCGCGGAAAGCGGATCTCTTGTCCTGAGAGAAAAAAAACGTCCTGACGAATATCTTCCTGTATATGAAGGCGACGATTTCACCGCGGTTCTTTCAAGCAAAGACTTGAAGATGATTGACCATCTTAAAGAGATGAAAGATTCCGGGCTTGACTCAATCAAAATAGAAGGAAGGATGAAAAGCGTTTACTACGTCGCTCTTGTCACACGCGCGTACAGAAAAGCGCTGGACGCGCTTGACGGAAAAATAAGCGGAGAAGAAGCAAAGCCTTTCATCGACGAGCTTGAGAATGTCAGCCACAGGGAAAGCGGAACAGGCTTTTATTTCAATAAGTCGGAAGCGGACAAGACTGTAAGCGGAGCGTCTGACTCGCCTTATGTCCTTGCCGCCGAGATAAAAGAAGAGCTTTCTGAAGACGAGATGAAAAAAGTCTTCCAGACCGCAAAAGAATTTGAAGAGGAAAGAAAAAACGGGCTTGAGAAAATGCATCCAGAAGCGAAAAAAGCGCGCCTTAAAGACTATGCTCTTCATCCTGAAAAAAATCCGCCTTCCGCAAAGGAAAAACACGGATGGTTCATGTACAGAATTCTTCCTCTGAATATGATAAGGAGAAACGACACAATCGAATTCGTCTCGCCCGACACAGTCAGAATCCATCCTGAAAAAAACGAATGGATTCTGATTGACGCGGAGAACGGAACAGAGCAGAGCTGGACCTGCGACGGACACAGCACGATTCTTTACACTTCAAGAAAACTTCAAGACGGAACTCTGGTAAGAAGCGAGGACAAAGAATACAAAGAAGGTGAAATCCGCGACTTCGGAAGATAATGTTTCCCGAATGTCGAGTTTTAATGAATCAGCAAAAACGCACTTCCGGCAAGAAGGTTTAAATGCGTCTGCTGAAATATCGCAGCCGCATTTAACTTCAAGTTTGATTCTCAAACTTGCCTATTTATATGCACACTTCCGTGTGCCAACAAGTCATTTTCGGAAACTGAAGTTTCCTGCAACGCCTTGTTTTTAAGAACCCGATTATGAAAAACGGCTTCCGCGTTAGTCAAAAAAATGCGGTGGCTGAGCAATGTCGCCCGCTTGCGCACGAAGCGAAGTAACCACCAAACAAGTTTTGCCTGCAATTCTCAAGTTTTATGAAAACTAAAAAAATCGTTTAAGTTCCAGCGAAAATCCTTTTTTGATTCACGCGGTGCGCGTTGCAATGAAGTTATTGACGGTTGCTTTGCAACCTCAACACGCAAACAATCTCAAAAGCCGGTTTTCGCTTCCACTTCAGCAAGTTTATTGTTTGCAAAGAAACTCGTCATTCAGGCTAAGCAACGCTTCGCACAAAAGACAGTCCGCTTTAGCCAGTTTGCCGCGCAAACTGGAGGGCGAAACAGGATAAATAAACAGATGAACAGTTGATTTCAGTTTCGCACAAAAGACAGTCCGCTTTAACCAGTTTGCAACGCAAACTGGAGGGCGAAACAGAATAAATAAACAGATGAACAGTTGATTTCAGTTTCGCCCCTCCCATTCAACCTCGATTCTTCTGTGCTCCAGATCCTGAATCCTGTGGTAAGTGAGGCAGTCCGCGCGGTGGACTGTGATTCCGCGGTTTCTTGAGACATAGCCTGAAATCGCGTCCGGATATTTAGGATTGCAGCATTTGGCGAAAGTTATGAAAACATTTGTCGCATCCCCGATTTTCACTTTAGCGTTTTCCGCCGCGGCCTGGTTCGGATCGAATCCCGAGCCTTTCTTGTGGGAACGCTTCTCGTTCTGAATCTGCCGCGCGTTCAGGGAATGCTGAAGATGCTCCGCCTCTGTTTTCGCCTGGCTTTCCTTGTCTATAAAAGTCGGGTCGTTCGCGGCAAGCCAGGAATGAATTTTCTGGTGAGCCTTTGATGTCTTTACAATCTTCAGCTGGTTCTGCGTCGGATGAGCCTGAGGGTTTGTGAAAACTTCTATTATCTGAGTGTTCTTCAAAGGCTGCGAAAGCGGAATTATTTTTCCGTCCGCCTTCGCGCCTACAACCTTTTCTCCGACCGCCGAATGGACCGAGTAGGCAAAATCAATCGCAGTCGCGCCGAGCGGAAGTTTTTTCACATCGCCTTTCGGAGTGAACACGACAATCTCGTCGGCAAGGAGCTCGTTCTTGTATTTTCTGAAAATCTCCTCGTCAGAAGTGTCTGTGTCTTTTATCTTTGAGATCTGGTTGAAAATCTCAAGGTTCTTGACATCTACAAGGTCGCGGGTTGTTCCCTTTTTGTAAATCCAGTGGGAAGCAAGCCCGTGCTCCGCAAATTCGTGCATTTTCTCCGTGCGTATCTGAATTTCAAGAGGACGGCCTTCGCACATCACAGTCGTATGAAGCGACTGGTAGCCGTTCGCCTTCGGCATCGCGATATAATCTTTAAAACGTCCTTCCAGAGGCTGCCATAGTCCGTGGACAATTCCTATCAAAGTGTAGCAGTCGCTTTTGTGCTGGCAGACAAGCCGGAGCGCAAGAAGGTCGTAAAGTTCGCCCGGCTCTTTGTTCCGCTTCCGCAACTTCTGGTAAATCGAATAGAAATGTTTCGCCCGGCTTGTAATCGACACCTGAATATGCTGTTTTTCCGCCTCAGACTTGATTGCCGCGCCAGCCTTTTCAAGATATGCCGCGCGCTCCTCTTTTGTCTGCGAAATCACGGCTTTTATCTGCCGGAACGCGTCAGGATTCGTGTATTTAAGGCTAAGATCCTCGAATTCATTTTTGGCGTTCTGCATTCCGAGCCTGTCGGCAAGCGGAGCCCAAATATCAATCACTTCCTGAGCCAAAGCCTTCTGAAGCGCAGGCTCAAGAGATTTTATGTTCCTGATTCTGTCAAGCCGGTCTGAAAGCTTCAGGAAAATCGGCCTTACATCATCCGACATCGCGAAAAGCATTTTCCTTACCGCGTCCGCCTGCAAAAGTGTCTTTGTGTTGTTCACAGAAAGATGAGTGAATCTTGTGGTCCCGAAAACGATTTTCGCGGCATCGTTTCCGAATTTTTCCCTGATTTCGTCTTCGGTTATATTGTGGAGCGGAAGACCGTGAAGAAGCCCGGAAACAACTGTGTCCGCGTCAAGATGGTTTTCCGCAAGAATGAACGCAAGCCTGAGCGGATGCAGATAATAAGGCTCTCCGCAAGGCGCTTTGGCGTCGCCTGAAATCTCCGAAAGAAAATCCCATGCCTTTTTTATTCTGGTTTTGTCATCGCCGCTGTAAAACGGAAACTTTTCAAAAAACTCGTTTATCAGCGCGTCCTTGTCGTTCACATCTGAGCGGAATACAGAAATCTGACTCAAAGGTCTCGCCCTCCTTATCAAAGCCGTCTGAAATTTCCTTGAGTTTTATTCCGCGGCCTTATCCTTTTTTCCTGTAATCAGCTCTGAATAAGGAAGTTTTTCAATCCAGCCGCAGAAAGTGTGCCATTCGTCAAGGCGGTGTCCTTTTCTGGTGAAATAAATGTTCTGGAGAACCTGATAATTCAGAAGAAGGGTCGCTTTCTGGTTCAGGCTTGCAGGAAGAAGCTGAATCATCTGCCACCAGTCGTTCTTGTTCTTTCCTTCATTATTGAATCTGTCGCGGGCTTTGTTCAGAGTTTCAATAAGAAAATCCAGAGCCTTCAAAGATTCCGCGTCAAGATGCTCGCAGCTGAAATCGCCGCGGACAAATTCTTTCGCCTGGACTTTGTGCATTGTAGAGCAGCTGTTCCGGACTGTTCCGACTTTGTAAGTGTCCATTTCCGCCCACCAGTAGCGCGGCGCAGTCACATCAAGGCTGACTGTTATGTAGCGGAGGAATTTCGCGTGGCTAGGTCCAGCCTTTGAAAGCCGGCTCATAAGATCAAAATCAGCCTCGCCTACAATAAATTTTCCGCCGCCGGAAATTCCGCTGTCGCTCTTATCCCAGCTGTTGAACGAATTCCTCATTCCGCGGATCGCCGCTTCCCAGCCGAAAACCTCGTCTTTTTCTATTGACAACATTTCTGTTCCTTATCTTTTATTTTTTTTGCTTTTATGGAATATGATTTTCTGAAAATTTACTTGTCGCTTGATTTTTCGATTTCGCTGCTTATCTCGTCAATCACTTCGACAGGCTCCTGGACAATCGGACGGTTTTTCCATTCGTAGACAAGATAAACGCCGCCGAACAGCGCGACAATAAGACCGAGAATTCTCAAGACCGCGTTCCCGAGTTTTTCGCCGGGAACCAGAAACAGAATTATCGCCGCGACAATAGAAACAATCGCCTCGAAAATATACTGTTTCCTGTCTATTTCAGTGTCGCGGATTTTTCCCATCGCAAAAAGCTCAAGAACCGCGCCGACAATCAGATAGCAGGCAAGAATATAAAGAACGACCGTCCAGATTGAATCAACAATATTCACAAACCGAATCGGAAGGAAAAACGCCAGAAGTCCGATTACAAGGCTCAGCATTCCGCGGCAAATGACAGTAAACTGAAAAGACGAGTCCGGCGCAAGTTTCCGTGTGTAGATCAGATTGTGGATTCCGTTTGCAATCGCCTCGATTCCAAGAAGAATAACAATCGCTTTCATGCACTGACGCGGAATAATCAGCAGAAGCAAACCGACTACAGTTATCAAAACACCGACCAAAAAATTGCTCTTCTTCATACGCACCTCTAACGCTCGATTTTATATTTCTAGACGATTATACAATGTTTAAGCCTTAAAAGACAATGATTTCATATGTGATTCATGGCGGCATATCAGCGCAGTGCTCCGGAAAACAAAAAACAGAGATTTACAGAGATTTTTAAAGTTTATAAAACCAGGCGTTTTGAGCAAATATAAAAGCGAAGTTTTTCAGAAAAAAAGAGACCAGATAATCCCCGGCACTTTCAAAGGCTTCATACCGTTGCTTCGTTCCCGATCTGGCGGAGTTTTGAAGGATGAAATGCGAGGCATCTGGTCTCAACGGAAAGATGGGGATTCGAACCCCAGGTAGCATTTCTGCTACACATCCCTTCCAAGGATGCACCTTAAACCGCTCGGACATCTTTCCAATACGACTTGCGCATAAAAAAAGCCCATCGTCCGGATGAGCAAAAAGTGAGACTGACACGATTCGAACGTGCGACCCCCACCTCCGCAGGGTGGTGCTC
>CAZSHF010000057.1:0-16727 GCA_964606655.1 uncultured Treponema sp. | reverse complement strand
GCGTTTTTGGTCTTGGCGGCGAAGGTCATATTCGCGTTTGTTATGCAACTGCAATCGATAAAATAAAAATTGCAATGGATAAAATCGCGGAATTTGTTGGCGAAGCAAAGAATAAACGAAAATAAAAATAGACGGAGAATCGATTTATGTTTGCCATTCTTCTTGCAATTATTGCTGCAGCAACTTTGATTGTCATTCTTATGGCTGTTTCTGGTAAATCAAAAAAATCCGGCGACAGAAAAGCATCTAGAAACGCAGGAAAAAGCAAATCTGTGTTGCTTAAAGAATGTCAGAAGAAACTTTCAAAAGATCCTCACAATGTGCAGGCTTTGCTCACTCTTTCTGATATTTATTTCAATGCAAAAGATTATGAAAAGGCAAGTCCGCTTTATGAGTCCTTGTCGAATCTTGCAAGCATGCATGTGGAAATCAATCAGGTTCTTGTCATGGTTCGGCTTGGAATCTGCGCTTACAACACTGGAAAAATCGATGCCGCTTACGGTTCTTTCAACAGGGCTTTGCGTCTTGAGCCGCGGAATTACGAATGCAATTATTATCTTGGAAGAATTCTTTACGACAGAAAAGATTACGAAAAAGCGGTGATTTGTTTTAAGCGCGCGTTAAATGTTCGTCCTGAATCCACAGAAATTTATCAGTACATCGGATTCGTTCTTTACAAAAACAAAAAATACAGAGATTCCTTGGGATTTTTAAGAAAGGCTTTGGATGAAAATCCCGGCGACAAGGAAACTCTTTTTACATTCGCGTCTGCTTTGGAAGAATGCGGAATGGTCGACAAGGCTTTGAAGATTTTTATGCATCTTAGGACCGATCCGACTTACGGCGCGGAATCTTGTATCGCCTGCGGTTCGATTCATCAGAAAATGGGTCAAGCTGACAAAGCTCTTGAAGATTATTCCATCGCGCTTAAGCTTGAAAATGTCGCGACAGAAACAAAACTTGCCGCAAGTTACAAAATGGCGCACGTTTATCTTGGACAGCAGAATATCGCGAAAGCCTTGCCGCTTTTAAAACAGATTCAGGAAATAACTCCGACTTACAAAGATGTGAGTTCTCTGGTTTCTCGCTATCAGGAGCTGAATCAGAATTCAAATCTTCAGGCTTATCTGATGAGCGGAACAAGCGATTTTGTCGCTTTGTGCCGGAAATTTGTCGTAACTTATTATCCGGATTCTAATATTCGCATCGAGGACATAAATGTCAATGTTGACAGCGTTGAAGTTCTCTGCGGAGTTGAATCAGCAAAATGGAACGACACGGAACTTTTCCGTTTTTTCAGAAGTTCAGGAGCAATCGGCGAGCTTTATATCCGTGATTTTCACAACAAGATAAAAGAAATGAAATGCGACAGAGGATTTTGCGTGACCGCCGGTTCATTTACAGAAGAGGCGAAGCGTTATGCGGAAAACCGTCCGATTGATTTGCTGGAAAAAGCAAGGCTTGTGCAGATTCTAAAAAAAATAACTTGATACCCTACCAAAAAAATGCCGACTTTCTTTGCATGATTTATAAAAGCCGACATTTGGGCTGATATTTTCCGAATTATTTTTCAATCACAACAAGATTTCTTTCGTGTGCTTTTAAGAATGGAACTTCGAGCGGAAAAATCTTGTAATCCGGAACAAGATTTTTAATTCCAGACATTTCTTCTTTTATGTTTTCAAGTTTTGCTTTGTAAGCGGCGATTATTCCGCCTTTTTTTGTGAGCGAAAGAAGCGTTTTTGTCATTTTTTTATCAAGCGGACGAAAAGCGCGGAATGTCGCAATGTCAAAACTTTCCGGCGGAATTTTTTCCGCTTCAGTTTTCAGGACAGAAACATTTTTCAGTCCAAGAATCGCCTTTTCGTTTTCAAGGAACGCGCATCGTTTGTCCATCCGTTCAACGAGCGTAAAATTGAATTGCGGAAGAGCAATTGCAAGCGGAATTCCAGGAAGTCCGCCGCCAGAACCGATGTCCGCAATTTTTATTCGTTTTTTGTTTGCGGTTCTAGAATTTTCTTTCGCCGCCGCGTTTTCTGTATTTTCGGATTCCGTGTCGTTCGCGGCATTTTCACTTGCCGCGCTTTCATTCACAGCGTTCTTGTTATTTGCAATTCTATTTGCGAAAGTTTTGATTAAATTCGCGGCGCATAAACTGTCCAGAATGTGATTCACAACTATTTCGTCGTAATCGCTTGTGTTTGTAAGATTGTATGCGGAATTGAACAAAATAAGTTCGTTTATATATTTGTCGAGTTTTTCGGCGATTCCAGCAGCTTTGTCCGTTTCGTTTTCATTCTCCGAAATCTCCGCAACTTTCGCAAGTTTTTCGGTTTCCGAAAGCTCAGGATTTTTTTTTGAGCCGGAAAGATTGTTTTCTGAAAAGCCAAGTTGTTCCAGGCCTTGCAATAATTTTTGTGAAGCCGACATTTTGTTTCCTTTTGATTTTTTGTGTTTCGTGATTTTTAATTTTGCTCGCCAATGTCCAAAAGCAAATCCGTCCTCAAATCTGAATCAGAAAAATGAAGCGTCACAAGGTTTCCTGTTTTTGCTGCTTTCAAATTTTTCTTTTGAGAAAGTTTATAAACAAAGGAATTCTGATTTTCCGTATTCTGAATTATCGCCGGCTGAACATTGTAACCCAAATTTGAACCAGCATTTCCGTCAGACTTGAAAAGAAAATAAAATGTTTCCGTGAAAATTTTTCCGCTCGCATAATATTTTCTGTCGCCGGTTAAAAGAAATGTTCCATCGTTTTCGCGTTTGCTGAAATAAACTGTCCGGCAAGTGTCAAGAATGTTCAGTCCGTTTATCGAAAATCGCAGAACCGACGGATTTTTTTGTCCGTTTTGTTTGTAAGTCAAGATTTCTGAATCAGATTGATTTTCGGAATTTTGCGAATTTTGATTTGCGCCGTTTTCTTGAGTCAGTTTTTCGCTGATTTTTTCCTGTTCCTGTTTTATCTCTTCAAGAGACGAAATTATGCCGTTCAGCAAAGTTTCAGAAGATTCTGAATAAATGTCGTTTGTGTTTGGTCCTAAAAGTCCGTAAATGTTGGAAAAAAGTCCGCTCGAATCCATTGAAAGCAAATCCGAAGCGGAAAGGCTTGTTCCGAATCCGCTTGCGGAAGTCAAAATCCGTGATGCGGAAGAAACTCGCCGCAAATTGTTTGCGGAAGATGAAGTCTGTGAGCCGGAAGAATTTGACTTAGCCGGAACAGAATTTTCGTTCGCGGAATGATTTTTTGAATTCTGCGAGTTTTTTGATGAAGCTGCGGAAAAGTTTGTGCTTTGCGAAGCTGCGTTTTGCGTCGCGCTTGCGGATTTTTCAGAATAATTTTCCGTTTCGTAAGAACGGTTTATTGTCGGCGTGTAAAATTTTCTTCCGATTGTCGGAGCTGAAATTGTCGGCATTTCGATTCCTGACGAAATTGAAATGGACGACATAGAAGGCATTTCCGGCATTTCAAGCGTTGTTGAGTTCTGCAAAACAGACGCGTTTTTTGTTGTTGTGGTTTGCGTTTGCGTTGAAGCTGCATTTTGCGCAAACAAAAAAACTGGAAATGCAAGGAAAAAAATTGTCGCTTTCAAAAAACTAGAGATTCGCAATCGCTTCCTCCACATATTCAAGTCGCTTTGAAAGCTGTTCGATTGTTTTTTCAAGCCGGCTTTTTTCACGTTCAAGTTTTTCAAGCGGATCAAGTTTTTTTGCTTCGCTTGCTTTTCGTTTCATCATTTCACGAACGCCGGCAGGACTGTTTCCTTCTGCAAAATCCTTTTCCGCTTCCGCGCGGTCATCTTTTTTTCTGATTGTCGCAAGCATTTTCATGTTGTCAAACCCAAGCGCAGGATTCGTTTCAACATTTGCAACCCGGGTTATGTCTTTCGCGGAATTTCTAGGAAGCTGCAGAATTCTGTCAAGATAATCTTCGTAGCGGATATTCGCTTTTTTGCAGAGCTCGTGCGCTTTTATCAAAAGTTTTCCGAATTCCTGCATAAGTTTTCCGTTCACTTCAAGATATTCTTTGCGGATTTTTTCGGTAAGTTCTTTAAGTTCCGGCGAATCATCAAGCGAAAGTTTGTAATAACCTTTTTCTTCCGCGATTTTTATCAGTTCATTGAATTTCGCCCAGAACGCCTGGTTGTGGACTTTCGCATTGTAAGGCTGATTTGCAAATCCAGTTGTGTTCAAAAGCTCTTCCGCAATCAGATGATGCGTGTATTCGTGAACCGCCGTATAAACAAGTTCGTTTTCGGTTTTAAAGTTTTTGTTGTGGAGCAGAATTTCGTGCGTGTCCGGAGCGTAAAGTCCGTTCACGCGTTTGCTTTCTTTTCCAGTTTGAATGACAGTGAATTCCAGATTCGTTGGCGCAACATCTAAAAGAATTTCTTTGATTCGTCCGTTTTCCATAAAAAAATAATAACACTTTTCAAAATTGAAGTACAGTTTTGTTTTTCTTTTGGGGCAGTCGGTTTTCCCACTGGCTTGCTTCGGGGTTCGCTCTCGCTCCGTGCTCCGCACCAAGCCCTGCGCATCCAGGCCCGCAATGTCTGTCCAGTCTTAAACTGTTCTACTTCACAGAAAATTCACATCAAAAAATCCTGCATAAGCGGAAATGACGCTCGCCGAAACTGTCGCTGCGGTTTCCGTACGCATTACGCGGCTTCCCATTCCGCAGCGGACAAAACCGCGCTCTTCAAGAATTTTCCGTTCGTTGCCAGTCCAGCCGCGTTCGCTTCCGATTGCCGCAATGAAATTTTTCGCTCCGTTTTCGGAATTTTTGTTTCGTTCAAGAAGCGAAACAATGCTTTCCGCTGGATTTATGTTGTCCAGACAGATTTTTAAAGGTTCGGAGCTTTGCGATTCTGAACCGTTTTCAAATTCCGCCGCCTTCGCATTCGGCTTAATCTGCGATTTTTTTTCATTGTTTTCGTTTTCTTCAATATATTTTAGGCAATCTTCCAGATTTTGATGCAAAAAAAGTTCGGGAATGTGCGTGCTTGCCGCCTGAACAGTTCCGTCCAAAAGCATTTTGTACGCAGTTCCGCGTTCAACAAGGTTTGACTTCATATAGGATTTTTCGCCGAGTTCTGTTCCCGTAAGATGAACTTCGCTTGCTCCAAGAGCCGCGATGTCACGCAAAAGCCTTTTTAATTGAATCGGACGCGGAAAACCGATAATCATTTTCAGCGGAAAAAGCGGTTTTCCGTTTCCTTCCGCTTTGAAGTCAAACAAAATTCCGTTTTCCGAAATATTTGTGATTTTCGCAGTTCCAGATTTTCCGTTTATGATTCCGGCGGAAAAAGTGTCGCCGTTTTTCTTGTGAAGGATTTTTAGAATATGTTCCGCGCGTTCATCTTTTAATGGAAGCGGATTTTTTATTTCGTCGTCGTCAAAAAGGCAAATGTTCATGAGATTCAGTATAATTGAAAATCAAGAATTGACAATTGAAAATCAAGAATAAATGCGAATTGCACAAATGCCGATTTTGAAAAAAATCGAGTGTGAGGCACAAAAAAATTTATGTAAAAAAAATATAAATCTTGGAAGCAAGGCGCAGAAGATTTAATGTAAAAAAAACATAAAAGCCTTGCTTTTTGATGATGAAAAAAATAATCCAGCAAGATTTATGAAATAAATCTTGGAAGCAAGGCACAGAAGATTTAATGTGAAAAAAAACATTAAAGCCTTGCTTTTTTTCTTGACAGAATCCAACTCTGAACATAAACTAGAATTATGGATTTGAGAACTGTTTTAACAACTGATACCGTTAACTTGCACTTGCAGGGAACAACAAAAGAAGAAATCATTGATGAAATGCTTGACATCCTTGTGAAAGCGGGAAAAGTGAGCGATAAGGAAAAAGCAAAAGAGTGTGTTCTTGACCGGGAACGCAAAATGTCTACAGGAATGAAACACGGAATTGCGATTCCGCACGGAAAAACTGATTCTGTAAGCGATTTGGTCGCTTGTATCGGCATTTCCGACAATCCGGTAGATTTTGATTCTTTGGATCAGGAGCCTTGCAGAATCTTTATAATGACACTTTCGCCGGTGAACAAAACCGGACCGCATCTTCAGTTCTTGGCTGAAGTCAGTCTGCTTTTCAAAAGCGCAGACAAACGGCAGCAGATTTTGAACACGCAGGATAAAGCGGAAGTAATCAAGATTCTGACAGAGTAAAATTTTGTGTCATCTATCTGGAAACGGCCTTTGTTTTTTGCAAAGGCTGTTTTAGTTTTAAAAAATATATTTTCTGAATCGGCAGAGAACTGAAAAAGTCCTTCTTCGCCGATTTTTCAGAACCAAAAAAACGATAACCGAAAAACTATAAACGGAGTTTTTATGAAATTCGAGCCTTTGTTCAAATCAGAAAACAATAAATTGATAAAAATCATCGACAATTCTTTTTATCCGACTGCGCCAACTGTGCTGACTTCAACGGAATCAAGCGAGCAAAAAGAATCAAAAGAATCAGCGGAAAAACTGCATGTTTTGGACTTGGATTTTGTTTCCGGCATTTCCGATTTCTCTGATATTTCCGAAAGCGATGTTTTTCCTGAAAACAAGAATCGGATTTCCGTGATAAAAGTCCAATGGGAAAAAATTGATTTTGGCGGCGGAAATTACAACGAAGAAATTCTTGCGGAGCTTCGTGCTTATTTGAAAAAACTTGAAGAAAACGGACGATTTGCTTTCATAATTCCGTCAACCGAAAAAGAAATTTCCGATTCTGATTTGGCTGATTCATATATAAAAGCGATGGTTCATACGGCTCGGCGAATCAAAGATTGCGCAAGCGTTGTGGGATTTGCTGTTCCCGACGAATTTCTGGAAAAAGATTCTGACTCCGAGGTTTCGGTTTTGGACGAAAATTCTTATTCGCAATGGTTCGTGAGTGAAATGAATGTGAAGCACGGACATTATATTTATTTTGTGAACAGCGATAAAATTCAGCAGACAAAATTAAATACGGATTTTTCAAAATCCAGTTTTGTTTTATATAAAATGTAACCGTTTGCGAAAAACAGCAAGATTTTCATAAAAAACATTGATTTTTCTTAAAAAAAACGCAGTTTTCACTTGCTTTAAATTTTCATTTGTGCCATTATTTCCGTGGTTAGAGCAAATCGTGGTCAGAAAGAGGGTAGAAAACCATGTATAACTCAGAGACAACAGAATTCAAAAAATCGTGCAGAAACTCGATTGTCATTTGCGCTTTGTTTTTGACAGCGGCGCTTGTCATCGGTTTTGTTTTGCCTTCAGAAAATGTCGCTGAAAGTGAAAAAATCTCTTTGGCAGAAGCGATTTCAGAAGCGGAAGACAAACTTGAAGTTTCTCCGGAATTTGGAAAAATCGTTGAAACTGTCGGATTTGACACAAGTTCTGCAAACGAAGATGTCGCTCTTGCGCTTTACAGGCAGCCTTCATCAAGAAGCGCGGTCGAATGGTTTTATCTTCATGTGACAGGAAGCCGCGAAACTGCTCTTCCGATTCTTGAAGAAGCTGATAAAAATGATATTCCGCTTTCGCTTGCGTTCGCTTTGGCTTACACAGAAAGCAGATATAGACCGAACGCTGTGAACAAAAACAGAAACGCATCGATTGACAGAGGTTTGTTCCAGCTTAACAACAAGTCGTTTCCGCAGTTGACCGAAGAAGAATTTTTTGATCCTAAAGTCAGCGCGAAATACGGAATGAGCCATTTGAAGTTCTGCATTGGAATTGCGGGAAATGAAGTTTCCGGACTTGCGATGTACAACGCTGGAACAACAAAAGTCCGCCAGAATCTTACTCCGCAGTCAACTTTGAACTATGTAGGAAAAATCATGGCTTATCGCGACAGGCTCGACAAACTTTTTGCCGAGGAAGTTCTTCCATATTACGACACTTCGCGTCAGTTTTCAGGAATGTCCGTTGCATATTTGAGCAGCCGACGAACTGACAGATAACTAAGTCCTCCTTATTTTTAGTCCGACCGTTTTCCCATTCTTTTATCGGTCGGACTTTTTTTTTTAAATGCATTATATTTTTTTTCATGCAGGAAAAACCGAATCCGACTGTTCAAAGTGTTCAAACTGTTCAAAACAAATCTGAAAAGAAAATCTCTGAATCTGCAAAAAAACGAATGGTTCTTCTTTTGAACCTTCTTGAAAAATGGGAAAAGCCGCGGATTACTTCAAAAGAAATTGCGGAACTTCTAGGCGTTAAAGATTCTCTGGTTCGTTGTGATTTTAAGTTTTTGCGCCTTCCTTCTGAACATCGCGGATTTAAGAACGGATACGATGTTTCGGTTCTTGCCGAGGACATAAAAAATTCGATTGATTTTTCAAAAATCGAGTATCAGGAAAAAAGAGTTTGCATTGTCGGCTTGGGGCGGCTTGGCGCGGCTCTTTTAGACAACCGATTTTTTGAAAAAAACGGATTTAAAATCTATGCCGGATTTGATTCAAGCCTGAACCGCGTTGAGCTTATCCGCTCCACATTTGAGCTTTTTCCGGCAAGCCGAATCGAAAGCGTCTGTTCCGCAAAAAAAATTGAATACGCGATTTTGTGCTGTGATGAAAGCGAAGTTCAGAAGATGGCGGACAGACTTGTAAAAGCAGGAATCAAAGGAATCGTGAATTACACGAACGCGGTTTTTGCTGTTCCGAAAAATGTAAAAGTTCAGAATATTTCGCCTTCTGTCGCATTGGCTTTGGTGGAGTAAAAAAATCTAAATTTAATTGTTGAAGTTATGTTAGTTCTCATAATGCACCATGCTTGGATTTTGCTTTCTTTTCAACAATTTTTTAATGCTTGTAAATAAACTTAAAGAAGTATTTCAATTTCCAAAACAGTGACGCAATATTGAAGTTTTTGCACTAATAAAGATTTTTTTAGTTAAACAAATAAAAGAAGACTTGACAAATCGCAACTGGGGGGGGGGTAAAATTGATTTGAAAGTTTTGTGAGATTAATCTTTAGGAGGCGAAATGAAAAAGAGATCTTTACCTGGGACAATTTTCTTGTCTGTGATTACATGTGGTATTTACAATTTGTATTTGGTTTACAAGTTGACAGATGAGCTTGTTCAGGAACTTGGTTATGAACGCATTGATTCTGCTGGATTGAATATTCTTTGGACAATTCTTACTTGCGGGCTTTATTTATTTTGGTGGAATTACAAAATTTCAAAATATCTTAGTACACTTGAAAGAAAAAATAATATCGAACCGGATTTTTGGGCTCCGATTTTTTCTATGTCGTTCGGTAAAATATTGCATATTTCAAGAATGAA
Source organism: uncultured Treponema sp. (assembly GCA_964606655.1). Classification (GTDB taxonomy): domain Bacteria; phylum Spirochaetota; class Spirochaetia; order Treponematales; family Treponemataceae; genus Treponema_D. The sequence continues at coordinate 7,447 of CAZSHF010000057.1, read as the reverse complement.
TCAAATTATTGTAGCAAAAAATTAGAGAAATAAAATAATCTCACAATGCGACTTCAAAAAGGAACGGAAGACTAGAATTGTCAAATCCGTTCCTTTTTTATGTTAGTGTAGCAATTATGTTTTGTACAAAAATACAGCAAGAAATATATTTTTCACAACGACTCGCAAAAGTGACATTTAAAATCATAGAGAAAAAATATATAAAAATATAAAATAAAACAAAAGCAAAACGGAGCAAAAAAAAATGAAATGCGTGATAGTCGGCGCGGCGGAAATTAAAAATTACGAGCGATGCAAAAAATATTTTTCCGCAGGCGAAGATTTTTTTGTTTTCTGCGACGGCGGATTAAAGCATCAGAAAAAACTTGGCGCAAAGCCTAATCTGATTGTCGGCGATTTTGATTCTTGCGGCGCGGATTTGGCAAAAAATTTTTCTTCTGCTGATGTGATTTCCCTTCCGCATGAAAAAGACGACACGGATTTGTTTTTTGCCGCAAAAGAGGCATTGAAACGCGGATTTTCCGATTTTTTGATTCTTGGCGCAATCGGCGGAAGGTTTGACCATTCGCTTGTGAACATTTCCGTGCTTTTGTATCTTTTCAACCAGGGAAAATCAGCGAAAATTGTGGACGATTTTTCTGAAATGCAGATTGTCGGGAAAACGCCGGTTTTTGTTGAAGATGATTTTCCGTATTTTTCGGTTATCGCAATCGGCGGAAAAGCGAGCGGAATAAACGAAAAGAACGCGAAGTTTCCGCTTGAAAACGCGACAATCGAGCCGGATTTTCAGTACGGAATAAGCAATGAAGTTCTGCCGGGAAAAAAAGCGGAAATCAGCGCGGAAAACGGCGTTCTGCTTCTGGTGAAAGATTTTTAGAAAAACTTTATAAAAAAATAAAACACGATGGTTTTTCTGTACTCGTTCAGCCGAGCGACATTGTTCCGCCATCGTGTTTTGTGTTTTTCAGTGAATTTCTTTCAGTCAGTTTTTGAAAAATCTAAATCCGATTATTTCTTATTTCTGTTTTCCAAGGACAGTGAAATCTGACGCTGGGCTTGCGAATGCGATTCCGCTTCCCGGAGTTGAAAGGCACGGAAGCGAGTTTATCGCTTCAAGAATCGTGTCCGCTTTTGAGCTTTCCGCCGCAATCAGAATCATATCTTTTTCAGGAACGATTTCCACTCCGAAGAATGTTGAATCGCCCGGTTTTGCAGTTCCGCGCGCGTTTATGATTGTTCCGCCGCCTGCTCCTGCTTTTCTTGCCGCGTCCATCGCGTCGTCTGCGTAGCCTTTGTTTACAATTGCCGTGATTAATTTATATTCCGAATTTCCGTTCATATTTTCCTCCGAATGTCTTGAGCCTGCCTTGAAAAAGTCAGTCGCATCCAATGTAAAAAGCACTCCGAATGGTTGTTTTTTTTCTTTTGCCGCGTTGATTACAGAATCTTTTATCGTTTCTTTTTTGTCAGAAGAAGTCACGATTAAAACGATGTCTTTTGCTGAATCGCCGAATCCTAAAATCTGGAGAACCGAATTTGCCGCTGTTCCGCGTCCCATTAAAATCGTTCCTCCGAAGGCTCCGGCTTCGTTCGCCGCATGGGTTACAAGTTCGCCGTTGTTTCGCGGAACGATTGTGATTATGACGTTGTAAGCCGACATTATTTTGCCTCCTGTTTGTTTATCTGTTTTTTCCTGAAGATGATTCCCAGAATCTGAATCGCGATTAAAGGAGTCATCGCGACAAGAGCGATTACGCCGAACGAGCTAGTTCCGGCTCCGCACGCTTCGCTTGCTCCAAGTGTAAAACTCAAAACGAATGTCGAAGTTATCGGTCCGGATGCGACTCCGCCGGAGTCAAACGCAATCGCAGTGAAAAGGTTCGGGCTGAAAATCATCAGAAGAAGAGCAATCGCGTAGCCCGGAACAATTATTTTCATCAGGCTGAATCCTGCCAAGGCTCGCCACATTGTAAGTCCGATTGCAACCGCCGCGCCCGCGCTCAAGAAAATGAGCATAAGTTTTCGTTTTATCGTTCCGCCTGAAAGATTTTCAACTTGCTCTGTCAAAACCCAGACTGCCGGTTCTGCGCAGACAACAACCGCGCCAAGGATAAGTCCTGTGAAAATCAAAAGGAAACTCCAGAATCCGCCCATTTCTGTCGCTTTCTGGCCAAGAATGAATCCGAGCTGCCGTCCGGCTGTCATAAATCCGCCGTTTACACCAATCAAAAAGATTGTAAGTCCGATGTAGCTCCAGACAAGTCCGACCGCCATTCGCGCAAGCTGTTTTGGCGGAAGATGAAGAAGAGTGAACTGGAAAACTATGAGCATTATCGCAAGCGGCGCGATTGAAAGGGCAGCCTCTTTTGCGACCGACGGAATAAGATTTACAAATACAAGAAGTCCGCCGTTCGACGCGCTTTCTGCGGCTTCGCTTGCGGCCTGCGCCGCTTCATTTAAAGCTCCGTTTTTTGAAAGAACGATTCCGTAAAGAAGAACCGCCGCAATTGGTCCGACCGAAGTTATTCCCGTAAGTCCAAAGTCATCGGAATTGTCAAGGTTTGAACTTTTCTTTCGGACTGCGCTAACACCAAGACCTAGAGCCATAATAAACGGAACTGTCATCGGGCCGGTTGTCGCTCCGCCTGAATCAAAGGCGATTCCTCTGAAACTGTCAGGCGTGAAGAAAGTCAGAACGAAGATAAAGACATAGCAGACAAGAAGAATGATTTTCAGGTTGAATCCAAGAACAGTTTTTAAAAGCCCGACCATCAGAAAAATTCCGACGCCAAGAGCAATCATATAAACCATTTTTGCTTTGTTCACAGAATTGAAGACAGAATGAATCTGGTCGCCGAAAACCTGAATGTCCGGTTCAGCCGCCGTGACAAAAAATCCAATCACGAACGAAACGCCAAGAAGAAGAAAAATGTTTTTCTTGCTCACAAGAGCCGCTCCGATTCTTTGTCCAATCGGCTGAATTCCAATGTCAACGCCCATCAAAAACGCCGTGAGTCCGATTATAAGAAGAACTCCGCCGGTTAAAAATTGAGCCAGCAAAGGCCAACCGAGCGGCGCGGCAGTAAGTCCGAGCACAACAACGATTGCCATTACTGGCAGAACTGAAGTGATAGTTTCTTTTAGTTTAGTTACAATGTTCATTTGCTAAGTTGTTCCGGTAAATCTAAATAAACGCTTTGAATCCTTTCTGCTGAATTCCAGCGACCCATTTTGCAGCCCATTCTTTTGCGCCGTTCAAGTCGTGGTCTTTGTAGTTTCCACATTCTTCGGCGGTTGTCGCTGGAATCGGTTTGTCCCATTGCGAAACTTTAAGAAGAATGTTCATAAAATGTTCCGCCACGAATTCTTCTGTCTGGTCGCCGAAAATCGTGAAGTAAAAGCCGGTTCTGCATCCCATCGGACTGAAATCAATCACTCCGTCCATTTCATCGCGAATGTATTCCGCGACAAGATGTTCCAACGTGTGCATTGAGCCGGTCGTCATAAATTCTTTGTTCGGCTGGCAAAAGCGAATGTCGAATTTTGTAACAATGTCGCCTTTTTCGCCGGATTTTTTTGACGCGAGCCGCACATAAGGGGCAGTGACTTTTGTGTGGTCAAGATTGAATGAATCAACCTTGTAGTTGCCTTTTGTGTGTTCTGCCATAAAACCTCCTTCTTTTTCTATTTCTTGTTCTTGAATTTAATTTATAAAATAATAAAGCGGATTTCAAAAATTGTTTATCATCTCAAGGACAATCGCCGCGCTTTCTTTTGCCGCTTCGTCCTCGTTGAAAGAATAAGTCGTCTCTACAGTGTCGTCCGCCATATCTGAAATGCAACGCAAAATCACAAACGGAGTTTTGTTCAGAAAACAGGCGTGTGCAATCGCGGCTCCTTCCATTTCGCAGCAGATTGGAGAGCAGATTTCCTTGATTCGTTCTTTTGATTTTTTGTCCGCGATGAACTGGTCGCCGGTCGCAACTCGTCCTGCAACAATTTTCCGCTCAGGATTTGTGTTTGTTTTTTCAAACGCTTTTTCAGCGATTTCGATTAAATTTTTGTCCGCTTCAAAGACGCTTGTCTTCATCTGAGGAATTTCTGTCGGCTTGTAACCGAACGCGACTGCTTCCATATCGTGGTAAACCGCATCGGAAGAAACCGCCATGTCGAAGATTCTTAAATCCGCTCCCATTGCGCCTGCGATTCCTGTGTTTATTATGTGCGTCGCTCCGAACTGAAGCGAAAGCCTTTGAGCGCAGAGTGCGGCGTTCACTTTTCCGACTCCGCTTTTTACAAGGACAACTGATTTTCCGTTTATTTCGCCTTCAAAAAAATCAAGGCTTCCGGCTTCGGTCTGTTTTACTTCGCCGGATTTTCTCATCGTTTCTTTCAGAAGCGCGATTTCGGTTTCCATTGCGCCGATAATTCCGATTTTATTCATTTTCCAAATCCTTTTTCAGTCATATTTGATTTTTGCGTTTTCCCGTTTTCGGTTTTGCAGATTTTATTCGTTTGCCTTTCAATTTTTATCGTTGCCGTTTTTGTTTTTGAGTTCGGAACTTTTATTCCGATTCTCTTTGGCTTTTTTTGATTCGCGGACGGAAAGAACAATGAACGAAACGACAAGCATAATTCCGCAGACAACAACCGCTGAATCCGCGACATTGAAAGTCGGCCAGCGTTTCAATCCGAATATTCCGAAAAATTTGACATCGATGAAATCGACAACGCCTTCCGCTCTGAAAAAGCGGTCGATTATGTTTCCGATTCCTCCTCCGATGATTCCGCAGATTGACCAGCGCTGAACTCCAGTGAATCCGTTGTTCCTGAGATAAACCGTGACAACAAGAGCGATTACAATCAGCGGCGCGATTCCGAAAAGAATTCTCCGCATGACAAGCGGCATTGAATCTCCCATGCTGAACGCGACTCCAGTGTTTGAGACATGAACAATTCTAATCAAATCGCCGAAAAACGAATGTCCGATTGTGAACGGCGGAATTGTCTTTACAATCAAGGCCTTTGTAATCTGGTCAAGAATGATGACTGCAAAAGTCAGAATGAAGGGAAGAAGTTTTTTTGCGGTCAGGTTGATTTTTTTCATGTTTTTCTTTTCTCCTATGATTTTTCAGTTTTACAAGTTTCTGAATTTTTTATTAAGTTTTCAAAAAGTTCGGTTTGTCCAGTTCATTCGGTTCGCCGGAAATCAAAGGTTCGTCGGAAAATCGATAAAGATTCCTTCGATTCCAAGCTCTTTTTCCACTTTTTCGCGGATTAAATTCACGCCGACGGTTTCTGTCTGGTAATGTCCGCCCGAAATCATATTGATTCCCGATTCTTTTACTAAATGATAAAGCGAATGTTCGATTTCGCCTGTCACAAACGCGTCAAGATTTTCCTGAATCGCTTGCTCGACATCTTCCGCCGCTCCGCCTGAAATTATTCCGACAGTTTTAATCTGTTTTTTTCCGAACGGAAGAATGCAAAGCGGTTTTTCGCCCGGATTCAGAATTTTTTCGGCAAGTTCTTCAATTGTCATCGGAGCGGGAAGTTCGCCTTTTACTCCGACTTTCATTCCTTTCCATTCGCCGAACGGCTCGGCATTTTTTAGGTTCACGCGTTCTGCAAGTCCGTAATTGTTTCCGTAAGGATTGTTCGCGTCGAGCGGAATGTGCATGGCGTAAAGCGCGATGTCGTTTTTTATGAACGGCGCGATTCTTTTGTAAGTGTGAGAAACAATCGGCTCGCATCCGCCCCAGAAAAGTCCGTGATGGACAAAAAGCATATCCGCGCCAAGTTTTGCGGCTTCAAGAACAGTCTGTTCGCACGCATCGACAGCGTAAGCGATTTTGCGGATTTGTTTTCCTGAAACATCGCTGTTTTCAATCTGGATTCCGTTCCGCGAAGGGTCGGCGGAATAATCTTCCGGCTTTAAAAAATCTCTGAAATATTCGTCAAGTTCTTTTAAAGTCATATTTCTTCCTCGGTTTTGTTTGCTGTATTTGCGATTCTGTCTGCAATTCCGTTTATGTTTTCAAATTCTTTGATTTTTTGAGCCTTGCCGGATTTTCCGGTTTCGTCAGTATTGGCAGATTTGCTGGATTCATCTGTTCCTGTTCCGGCTGCAAGTCTGTTTGCGGTTTCCGGCTTTTTGCTTTGCGGAAATTTTTCAGAAAAACCGAAAACGTATTCGATGAACGGCTCAGTGAAGTGGACAAATCCGAAGCCTTTTGTCTTGTATTCCGCCTGTTCAGAAAGCCTCATTGTTCCGGAAACGCGTTCTTTGTTCTGTTTTGCAAAATCTTCCAGAGCGTTTTCGCTCATCCAGTCGGAGATTACAAAAACTTTTTCGCCCGGATTTTCGTTTTCCGCGAATTTAACAACCGCTTCGATTTCTTTTCCTGAATTGTACGAGAAGAATTCTTTTTTCGCGCTGAACTGGACAGGATTTTTTCTGTAGTCAAAACGCATGAACATTCGCCTTAAGTATTTTGAGTCGGCGGCGTTGTGAAACCATCTCAAATCGTTTGAAAAGAAATCCGCGGAATAAACTGTGAATCCTTTTTCGGCAAGAAGAATCGCAAGCGGTTCATAAGATTCCGAGTCGGCGCGCTTGTCAGGAATTATGATTATCGGATTTTTCGCAAGATTTTCTGCTGCGGTTGGTTTGTTTGCTTCAGTTTCATTTGTTTCATCTGCTTTTGATTCTGATTCAGTTGTCTTGTTTTTCGGCTCGTATTTGAAGACAGTTCCTTGTGAACGCTCAAAAAATCCTGATTTTTCAAATCCGCCTGAAAAGCTTCCGCTTACTCTTATCGTTTCTTTTTTCACATTGCGGCGTGAAAGATTGAAGTTTGCCGGAAAAAAATAAACAATCGCCGCGACTTCGCAAAGTGAAAGAATAAGAACAATTGCCGCTCCGGTTTTGAATGCGATGCTGTAATGGTCAACATAAAGTCTTGAAAAAAAACGCAGAAGCGCGCGGAAATTCACAAAAAACGCGAAGACCGAAATCATCAGAATTGTGATTGAAAAAAAATTCGCGTTCCAGGCAAGAATTTGCAGAACTGAAAGAATCACGCTGATTGGCGCAAGAATTGTGAGCGAATCGACTTTTCCGTATTTGAGGAAAAACATTCTGCTGCAGTTCAGAATCAAAAGAAACAAAATCAGCAGCTCGCCGAGTTCAGAATTTCCCATACGAGTGATTTTATCTGAATTCCGACTAATCTTCAATTATGGGTTTTTATTGAATCAGGGCAAACGCATTACAATCGGTTTAATAAAAAAAATGGCTTATGATTGTGGAGCATTTGGTTCAAACCCGCACAATATTGCTCTGCACGTTTGCTTTCCGATAAAGCGGTTGGGTTGTCAAATTACTACCTCAAATGTCGACTTTTGTAAATTTGATAACCCAAATGCCGATTTTCTTTGCAAACAA
>CAZSHF010000056.1:0-17977 GCA_964606655.1 uncultured Treponema sp. | reverse complement strand
GCGATTTGGGCGGACTTGTTTTTATTCGTCTGCGCGACAGATATGGAATTACTCAAGTAAAAGTTGGCGACAATGCTAGCGATGAAGTTAAAAAAGTTGCGTCAACCTTAAAAAGCGAATATTGCATTGCGGTAGAAGGCGTTGTTGCCGCTCGCGCAGAAAAAGATATAAACCGCGAAATGGCAACTGGCGAAATTGAAGTTGAGGCGACCGACATAGAGATTTTTACGACTAGCCAAGAATTGCCTTTTTCTATAGAAGAAGTTCGCCAAAAAGATGGAACAGTTGTTCTTCCAAACGAAGATTTGCGCTTAAAATATCGCTACTTGGATTTGCGACGCGAGCCAATGCAGCACAACATTATTTTGCGAAGCAAAGTTACTTTTGCAGTTCGCGAATATCTTACAAAACAAGGATTTTTGGAAATTGAAACTCCAACTTTTATAAAGTCAACTCCGGAAGGTGCACGCGACTACTTGGTTCCAAGCCGAGTTCATCCAGGAAAGTTCTATTCTTTGCCGCAAAGTCCGCAGCTTTACAAGCAACTTTTAATGGTTTCTGGCTTTGACAAATACTTTCAGATTGCGCGATGTTACCGCGACGAAGATGCGCGTGGCGACAGGCAGCCAGAATTTACGCAGATTGATATGGAGCTTTCGTTTACAAACCGCGAGGAAGTTCTTTCTGTAACCGAAGGAATGATGAATTACGTTTTTGACAAAACTTTGGGCTACAAACTTCCGGCAAAGTTTGACCGACTTTCTTGGGACGACGCGATGAACTTTTACGGAAGCGACAAGCCTGATTTGCGTTTTGGAATGAAGATTCAAGACGCGACATTTATGGCAAGTTTAAGCGACTTTAACGCGTTCAAAGCGGGAGCGGCGGCTTCTTCAATGGAAGTTGAACGACACAAACGAACGGGACTTAAAGCGTTGGTTGTAAAAAATGTTGCCGACAAATACAGCCGCAAAATGATTGAGGCTTTGGAAAGCGTCGCAAAAATCAATCACGCAAAAGGCTTGGCTTGGATGAAAGTTGACGTTGCCGGAAAGTTCGAAGGCGGAATCAGTAAGTTCTTTGCCGGAAAAGAAAACGAAATCTGCCCGAAACTTGGAGCAGAAAAGAACGATTTGCTTCTATTTATTAGCGATGAAAAATGGCAAGTTGCGTGCACAGCAATGGGCGCGGTTCGTAAGCAACTTGGAAAAGATTTAAACTTGTACGACAAAAACGACGAGTTTCATTTTGTTTGGATTGTTGACTTTCCGTATTTTGCTTGGAACGAAGACGAAAACAAGTGGGAAACAGAGCATCATATGTTTACGCTTCCTCAGAAAAAATACTGGGACACTTTGGAAAGCGACCCGGACGCAGTAAAAGGCGACTTGTACGACTTGGTTTTAAACGGTTACGAACTTGCCTCTGGTTCTATGCGTATTAACGACCCAGCATTGCAACAGCGCATTTTTAAAATCGTTGGATATTCTGACGAGCGAGCGAAAAAAGCGTTTGGATTTTTGGTTCAGGCGTTTAAGTTTGGTGCGCCTCCGCACGGAGGAATTGCCCCAGGACTTGACCGCTTGCTTATGCTAATGTGCCACGAAGATTCAATCCACGAAGTAATTGCGTTCCCGAAGAACAATCTTGCCGCAAGCCCAATGGACGAATGTCCAAGTTTTGTGGACGACAAGCAGCTGGACGAGCTTCACATCAAAATTACGGAGAAGGAAAAAGCCTGACCGAATATCATTCGCAATTTTCCGCAAGAAGAATTTTAAGCAAGCAAAGAATATAAAAAGGAGAGACATAAATGAGAAACATAGAACATTATGAAAAAGATTATATTGCAGACGGTTTTGAATTTTATCAAGCAAAGTACAGAAAAAAGAAAGTTCTTGAAATTGTAAATGCAAATCCGCACAAATCAATTCTTGAAATCGGCTGCGGAATGGACCCTTTGTTTAATTATATCGACGATTTTGATAATTATGTCTTCTTTGAACCCGGTAAGTATTTTTATGAAAATGCAAAAAAACTGACAAATGACGATAAACGAATTTCAGGATATTGCGATGACTTTGTTGCAGATTCTAGAACAATCGGAATTCATTTTGACATGATAATCTGCTCAAGTTTGCTTCATGAACTAAAAAATCCATCTTCTATGCTTAAGGATATTGCATTTATAAGCGATGATTCAACCATAGTGCATATTAATGTGCCAAACGCAAATTCTTTTCATAGAATTCTTGCAAAGGAAATGGGGCTGATTTCTGATGTGCATGTTTTCAGCAAACAGAATATAAAGTTTCAGCAGAATAATGTTTTTGATAAAGATTCTTTGGAAAAAATTGCTAAAGATGAAGGTTTTGAAGTCATTGCTGGAGGAGGTTATTTTTTAAAATCTTTCACTCATTCTCAAATGCATTCTATAATCAAGCAGGGAATAATAAACGAAAATGTACTTGACGGACTTTATAATATAACGCCTCAAATAGAGAATTTTGCCAGTGAAATTTATATCAATTGCATTTATCGCCCGACTTAATTCAGCCTGCAAATTTTTATCTTGACTTCTAAAAACCACATCTTGCGTTAAAAGGATTCCGCCAAATTTCAAAACCCTAAAATATTCACTAAGAACTTTTATTTTTTCTTCCCGAATCGTCGCGTTGCTTCACGCTGAAACTTTGAAACTTGATAAATACTTCTTTTGCGATTAAAATTGAAATGTTATGAGTCTTCTTCAAGCGATAAGCGATTTCTTTGAATCGATTTTCAACCGCAACTCACCAGAAACACAGAAAAAACTTCAGCTTAGAAAATTAGAAAACGAAATGAAAAGTTATCAGCCTCAGATTTTTCAGGATGGAAAACTGAATGCGAATTTCGCCGAGGCGATTCGGCTTCTTTACATAAACACAAAGCCTTTGAACGCTCTTTTTGTTTCGACAATCGCAAGTCCTGATGTTCAGAGAAATCACCGTTTTGAAGCTCAGCTTGTCATCACAGGATTCAGAAACGACGACCAGATTGCGATTTCAAAGCTTTCCTACGAAGGGCGGCGGCGCGAACTTGAAGAATCAAGCATGACAACTTCGCAGATTTTTGACAGACAGCACAGAGTTTTTGAAAAAATGATTCACGCTTTGGGCGGCGATGAATTCCGGAAAATCGACAAGAATCTTATAACGCTGCATCAGTTCAGCGATTTGTGCAAGTTCAATTTTGTCACGATTCTTCAGCTTTTTGACTCGACTTTTGTCGCCGCCGACCCGAATTATCAGCCAGCGTTTCAGCCGCTTTCTGTGATCCGCCTTACAAGCGCACTGGAAGATTTTTATTATCAGGCGAACGGACTGAATCTGTCCGGAGCAACAATAAACGCGATTGCGGCTCTTGCCCAGCTTTACAGAGGCGGAAATTCTTCTCCGAGCGAAGTGGAAAAATACGCAAAAAATGTAAAGACAATCGCCTACATTCTGAAAAAAGTTATTTCCCCTGAAAAACTCAAGACGATTATCCGCTACGGAAACGAAGACACAAATTACGAGCCGAAATCAGTTTCGTACAATGAATCAGCCTGCCGTAACTTTGAGCAGATGATGCAGGCAAGATTTAAAGCAGACGAATTAAGAATCAAGACTGAAATGAAAGACGAAAACATCCGCAATGAAATTTCCCTTCTTTTCGGGGAAACGCCTTTGCTTTCGCTGAACGGCTACAACGACGAGTTCAACCAGAAGCTTCTTGAAAACAGGCAAAGCTCTTTCCTTTGGATTCTTCCGATGCAGATTTTAAAGACTTTTCTTTCAGTTTATTTCACAGAATCAATCCGTTCTTTGCTGAATGATATTATTATCGAAGGATTTTTTAACAATCCGACTTATAAAACTGAATTTTCAACTGATGTTTACGCCGCTATGGAAACCGCGCAGATGATTGACGATTTTGAAGAGAATTTTGCAGGCGGAAACAAATATTCAAGCGCGGTTCTTGAAAGTTATATTCGCGACGGAAAAAATGATGTTGACTTCCTGAAAAAACTCGACACTCTTGTTGCGGACATAAACAACGACGCGAGCAAAATCATTGCAAAAGAGACAAACAATCTGAATCATATCTATAAACACATCGACGATTTGATTACCGATTCAAAAAAACCGACAAGCGAAATCATTTCGAACCTGAAAGTTCTTATGATGTCGTCACGAAACCGCGACAACACAAGTCTGCTTGAGCAGCAACACAACAAATGGGAAATTTTCTTTAAAATAATGAAGAATTATGCTATAATAACCGCCTAATAGGAAAAATAATTTAAATATGGCTAAACAGAGAAATATGACAAAGAAGCTCGCCGCAGATTATGAAAAAAGAATTTATGATTTGGAACAGCTTCTTGATATATCTAAGTCATTCAACTCAACTCTGGAAATTTCGACGCTTCTGGAATCGATTGTTTTTTCATGTATGGCCCAGCTTCATGTAGCGAACGCCGGAATTTTTGTCCTTGATTATTTGAACTCTGATTTTCTTACTCTTAAAACTGAACAGAATTTCATCAATCCTACAAAAGATTTTGAATATCAGATTTCAACAACTGACCCGATTATTTCTATTCTTGCGACAATCAAAAAGCCGGTGACTTTGGAATATTTAAAAAAAGAAGAGCCTGAAAGTCCGGCGATTAAAATTTTGCAGTCGCTTGAGCCGACTTTGATAGTTCCGCTTATTCAAAAAAATCATCTGAACGGACTTTTGTTTCTTTGCGAACGGTTTTTTATCGAAGCGGATGCCGAAGAAGATTATTCAGATTACGAAAAAGATTTTGTGTTTTCAATCGGTTCATTGGCTTCTATTGCGATTGGAAACGCGACTTTAATCGAACGCTCTTCAACTGATATGATGACTCAGCTGAAGCTTAAATATTATTTCTTCAATGTTCTTAATGAAAAACTTGACGAAGCGTTTATGCAGAAGATTCCGCTTTCTGTGATTATGTTTGACATCGATTTTTTCAAACATTTCAATGACACTTACGGACACGAATGCGGCGATTATGTGTTAAAGGAAGTCGCTTTCCTTATAAAGACAAACCTTCGTGACGGAGATCTGGCGAGCCGCTACGGCGGCGAGGAATTTACAGTTCTTCTTAACGACACAGAAAAAGATTCTGCGGTCGCTGTCGCCGAACGAATCAGAAGCGCGATTGAAAGCCACGATTTTGTTTACAACGAGCAGCATATGCACGTTACAATTTCGTGCGGAGTTTCGGTTTTTGACGCGGAAATGAATCCTATCACAAATCCGAAGCAGCTTGTGAATCAGGCAGACCAAGGGCTTTATATGTCAAAGCATAACGGAAGAAACCGCGTGACCTATGCTCATCCGTCGCTTGTTTCTGAGCTTGAGGAAGACGAAGCCTAATGCCATCTTCACTGATAAGACGACCTTTCAGATACACTTTTAAAAGTTCCTGCATTTTTCTGATTTTAATCAATTGCCTTGTTTTTCTTTTCACTTCGCTTTTTCCGCGGATTCAGTATTATCTTGGACTTTGCCCGGCGCTTTTTGTTCAGTATAAAATGTTCTGGCAGCCTTTCACTTATATGTTTGTGCACGGAAGCCTTGCCCATCTTCTTTCAAATATGCTCGGGCTTTTCTTTTTCGGAATGAGCCTTGAAAAAGCGATTGGAACAAAAGAATTTCTTCTGCTTTATTTTGTCTGCGGAATTTTCAGCGGACTTTTTTCGCTTGCGTTTTATCTTGTAAAAGGAACTTATCTTGCGATTCTGATTGGAGCGAGCGGCGCGCTTTACGGAATTCTTTTTGCGTTCGCGGTTGTTTTTCCGCGCGCGAATATTTACATCTGGGGTTTGCTTCCGATTCCTTCTCCGCTTCTTGTCTTGATTTACGCGGGAATTGAATTGTTCAGCCAGTTTTACGGAGTCAGAGCGAATGTCGCACATTTCACACATCTTTTTGGATTTCTGGCTTCGTATTTGTATTTTTTAATCCGCATGGGAATAAATCCGTTTAAAGTATGGAAAGACGCTTACACAAAACGCTGAAAATTTTTCTTCCGTCCGTTTTTTCACTGATTTTTTTGAATCTCTGCGGTTTTTCGGTTTTCGCTCAGCATCAGGATTTTTCAGAGCGGATTCAGATTCATCTTTGGGCGGAAATCGACGCTTTTCCCGAACTTGAAGAAGCGCAGAATCTTGACGCGGGAACTTTTGATTTTGCCGTGAACAGAATCCGAGAAATCGGTCCTTATCTTTTAAATGGAATGGTTTACGGCTGGAACTTTTCTTACACTCCGTCAGACAAAATGCGCAATGTCCAGGAATTTTTTGAAATCACAGAAATCGGTTCGGTTCAGAACGGCGGAAATCAGATAAAGTACGAAAAACCTTGGATTCAGGACAACCTTTTGCATTGCTGGCTTGAATATGAAAGAACGCCGCAGGAAATTCGGAATTTAAATGCATGGCATTCAATTTCAACTGAAAAGATTCAGGGAAAAGGCTACGGAAAAATCAGCGGCGGATTCAAGGGAATTCAAGACGCGGCGGAAGAAGCGGTAAAAGAAGCGGTTCGCAGCCATTTTAGGGCGATTTTAAAGAACAAGCCCAAGCAAATCGACGGAAAAGTTATAATCCGTTCCGCTCCTAAAATCGGACTTCGCTCCGGGCGGTATATCGTTGACCTTGATTTTTTCCTAGAAACCGATAGAATAATAAAGTATATTCAATTCTGACACCAAAATTTACATAAATTGTATTTTTCGGTAGGAGGTTTATTTTTCATGAAAAAGATTTTTACCGCTTTTTTCACATTGCTTTTGATTTCCGGCTTTGTTTTTGCTCAGTCTGAGGTTTCTGCATTGCCTGAAGATGATATTAAAGTGGATCTTACAAAAAAGATTATAACGCCGGAAAATCAGCATCTTATGCCGAACGACAAAACCGGAAAAGTTGTAATCGAATATACTCCGATGGTCGATGAGGTACGAATCACTTACACTTGCATGTACCAGCTTTATGAGCAAGGCAACGCGATGAACGCGATTTTGGGCTGCCTTGAAGATTTTACAAAAAACAACCAGTATTATCATTACCGCTACATGGAAAACGATAGAGAAAAATATTTTAAAGACGAGCGCGGAATCAGCTGGGCGCAGTATATTTCCCATGTAAAATTGACCCGCTAGTTTTTCAAGGTTTTATAAAAAAAATGGACATTTCAAACATCATCAAAAACCTTCATCCGCTTGAGGTGAAGGTGCTGCTTAACTATTCTGACAAAGACGAGCTTTCGTCTGAAAAACTTATCAAAGAGCTTGGCTACAAAGAAGGCCACGCGAACCAGGCGTTTTCCTGGCTTTCTGGAAAAAATCTTTTAAAGGAAATCGGAAGAATTCCTCATTCTTATTTTGAACTTACTGAAACAGGAAAAGCCCTGAAAGAAACGGGAACAGTTGAAGAAAGGGCGATTGAATTTGTAAAAGCAAACGGAGCGAAAACTCTTCCTGAAATTGCGGCGGGTATCAATGTCGAGCAGAAAGACATCGGTTCGGCTTACGGTCCTTTGGTCAAAGAAGGCGTTTTCAGGATGAACGCTGAAAAAAAAGTCGAATACACAGGCGCTTCTATTCCGGCACGAATCGCGGTAACTTCTTCGCTTCTTGAAAAAGCCTGCAAATCTGAAAATTTGATTTTAGACAACGCGAATCTTTCAAAAGAAGAGCAGGAAGTGATTGCGACACTCGCGAAAAAACGCGGCGCGGCGGACAGTCCTTTTAAAATGACAGAACGCGAGACTGTCGTGTTCAAAATACTTCCGGAAGCAAAAGAAGTTGTCGATGCTTTGAAAAAAGCCGGAGTCACCGGAAACGAAATCGGCGAAGTCACTTCAAAAATGCTTATGTCCGGCGAATGGAAAAACGGAACTTTCCGCGGATACAACATTGCGATTCCGCCTGCCCGCGTTATTCCGGGAAGAATAAATCCTTACGTCCAGTTTTTGGAATCTGTAAAAGACAAACTTTGTTCTTTAGGATTTCAGGAATTTGACGGTCCGCTTGTCGAAACAGAATTCTGGAACGGAGATGCGCTTTTTATGCCTCAGTTCCATGCAGCGCGGGATATTCACGATGTTTATCGGGTCAAAAATCCGACGCACGCAAAATCAATTGAAGAGCCGTATCTTACAAATATTGCAAATGTCCACAAAGACGGCGGAGATTCGGGAAGCCGCGGCTGGAATTATGAATTTGACAGGGATTTTACTCGCCGCCTGATTCTCAGAAGTCAGGGAACCGTTCTTTCCGCACATCAGCTGCACAAAGCGGAAATTCCGGGAAAATATTTTGGAATCGCACGATGTTTCCGTTATGACAAAGTTGACGCGACTCATTTAAGCGACTTTTATCAGACAGAAGGAATTGTTCTTGGCGAAAACGCGAATCTGAAAACTCTTTTGGGATTCCTTGAGATGTTCGCAAAGGAAATTGCCGGCGCGACAGAAGTTAAATATGTTCCTGGATATTTTCCGTTCACAGAACCTTCTATCGAAGTTCATATAAAGCATCCGGTTTTGGGCTGGTTTGAACTTGGAGGTTCTGGCATTTTCCGTCCCGAAGTCACAAAGGCGATGGGCGTTGATTGTCCTGTTCTTGCCTGGGGAATCGGAATCGACCGAATGGCTTTGATGGCGCTTGGTCTGAACGATTTGCGTGAACTTTTCAGCGAGGACATCGAAAAAGTCCGCCAAAGAAAAGCGATTTATTGATTTTGAAGAAAAAAGGCTTCCTGTTTTTGGGGAAGCCTTTTTTGTAAAATCACTTTGCGGTTCTTCTGAACTTGGCAGCGTGATTCCAGCCGCTTGCCACTGTTGTCCTGCGATTCGTGAGGTTTATTATTTATCGTCCTCTGAAAACGATTATTCCAGTTTGTATTGAAGAAGCAGAATCCGCAAATCCTCTTTGCCTGAAACTCCGAAGGTCTTTAAAACTCTAGACATTTCTGCTTTCACAGTGAAAAATGCTTGCAATATGTCTGTGAGTTTCAACTGATTACATTTGACGGCGGAAAAAAGCAAGCCTAGTTTTCGGATTCTGCCACGCAAAACCCTTACTGAAATTATTCTGCGAATCGATTTCTTGACTTATGATGCTTTTATGCTACTATTTTTATGGGACAAGAAAAAATTACTTCGTTTTATGCAAATACTTCCTTCTTGCTTTTTATCAGGAGAGTTGATATGAAAAATTTAAATTTACTTTTTGCAAGTGTGTTTCTTATCCTTATTTTGTCAGGCTGCAATAATATTATAAACAAAGGCAGTTTGGACTCCACATCAGAAATTTCGCCTGAATCTCTTGCAGGCGAATATGTCGACATTCTGCGAAAACAGAGCAACATAGCAAATTCAAGGGCAGTCAGCAGCGCTGAATATCCGGATATTCTCTACGACCTTGAAATTGAAGACGATGACGGAAATCCGATTCTGTTTGCGGATATGTCGGATTCTGAAAAACAGATGTTCTATGAGTTCTGGAAATCTGAATACATCTCTGAGCTTTCGGAAAAACTTGCACAAGACGAAGGTTTTATGGAAATGCTGATAATTGAAAACAAAGCGTTCAATGAAGCACTTCGCTCCTCAACGCAGAGAAGCGCATTTGTGAAGGATTTTGACAAGTTTGCGGAAGCCTACACAAAAAGTCTTCAGAAATATGCGAACACCACGCCTTTATTCCGCTCAGGCTCTTCAAATTCCAAGACTGTAAACATCGATGATTCTAAACTTATAGAAGAGTCTCTTAAAGTTTACAAAGAAAACTACAGAAAGGGCAGGATTCTTGTAGATTCCAGCAGCTCCAGAAGTTCAGGCTCATTTTATCTTGGACACGCTTCTATGATGTGTAAAGATAAGTTTGAAGACGAATGGAAAACATCAAATGCGTCTAGAACAACAATAACTTCGTTTCCATTGAATCTGACAACAACTTGGTCTGGGCAGACTGACGGAGTCCAGTACGAGCCTATCGGTTACTGGTGCGGCGACAAGGCGGCAAAGAAAGTTTCAATTCTTGATGTCCGCTCAAAAACATGGCGGTGGTTCAGGCCACCTGATTATGCTGCCGCCTCGTCAGAAGAGTACGCACAAGCGGTTGAGAATGCAAAAGATTATCTTGGAAAGCCGTACAATATGAATCTTGTTTTCGGCGGAATGTGGAGCACTGAAAAATTCTATTGCTCTTCGCTTGTTTTCCGAGCCTGGTATCAGGTTGACAAAAAATATAAGCTCAACACGAATCTTTTGTGGGTAAAACCATCAAATCTGATTTTCTCCGAGAGAACAACAACCGCCGCAACTTTCGTAAACCGCTGAAAAGGAAAGACAAATGAAAAAACTTCTTCCATTGCTGTTTGTTTCAAGCGCTCTGTTTTACTCGTGCAGAGATATGTACCGCTCCGTTGTCGATATGTCAGTCATCACAGAAAAGACGACATACAAAAATCTTTCCGCAGTAAAAGAGCCGATTGTGATAAATATGCCTGTCTTTGAGGAAAAATATCTGTTCGGGAACAGCAACAACGCTAGCCAGACAAGGCGGATAGGCGATATGTTTGTGATAATCGACTGGGAAACAAATTCTGTGTATGACTGGGTTTATTACGGAGGCGAGGCTTACTATACCTTTGACCGGCCGGTTGAAGTCGGGAAAAATCCTGTTAAATACTTCTCTTCAATGAGCGGAAGCGGAAAAGTAGCCTGCCTTGACCCTGACAAGACGACTGTAAGCGTAAAGGAAACAGGGAAATCGGGAATGTTCTACAACCGCTTTACTCCAGGAAAATACTGCATAAAGGATTACGCAAGATATTCCGAGGCGGCAAAGAAAGTTGAATTCTGCATCTGGATTTACGACACGGAAAACGGAACTTATTCGGATAAAGATTTGTCTGTGGCATTGGATAATTACGAGATTATTCCTATGTTGGCTTCCGACTCCTCAGGCAACTTCTGGTTTTCGTATATGCTTGACGGATTCGGTTATATTGCAAAAGTCGACTGCGCAAACGGAAAAATAGAAAAACTGAACACAACGATAGACTGCCGAAACGAAGAGGATTCTTCAAAAGCTGACTTTTCAGCAAAGGTCAGGTTTGTTTTCAATGATTATATTTTTATTTATAAAGGAGTCGGCTCAGGCAATCATTCGGAAGATGAGCTGTGCATTGTCGATTTCAACTTGGATAAAGTCGCTGGAACAATCAGTTCATTTCTTTCCAAAGATGAATTTATTTATAATGTTGTAGAAGTTAATAACAGTTTTTATGGGATAAGTTGCAATGCAAACAATGAAAATGTAAACTTTTATAAACTAGACACAGAAAATCTAACATCGGAAAAAGTGAATGATGAGCCGTTCCAAGTTGACATTACAGACAACGCCTGGGTGCGGGAAAACCGCATTTATCTCATGAGCTCGCGTTCGACAAGAAACGTCTATTACAACTATTTCGATGTAGAAACAAAAGAAACCGGCGAAGGCTGGCACGTAAAGCAAAGCGAAATCGTCGGGTTTTGATACACCGCTCGCTTTCGTTCCGTCCGTTTCGCTTTTCCGATTTTCTTATATTTTTATAAATTCGCCCTCTTAAAATTCCGATAATCAAAGCATGAAAGTATCTAACAAAACCAATATTGCGGCAGGAATTGTTTTGCTTCTGCTTGCGGCTTTTTTTTCTATTGCATTGCTGTTGCAGCCTTTGGATTTTGGTCAGTTTGGGCCTGGAAAAACTAATTTTCTTTTTCAGCTTGGAGAAATGCTCACGAGCGTTTACGGCTTCACAAGCATTTTGATTCCTGTTTTTCTTTTTACAGCGGCGATTTCTTGTTTCGCTTCAAACTGGACTGCAAGAAAATCGATGAGACTTTTGACCGCGGCGTTTCCTTTCTTCACTTCGTTTGCCGCGGAAAAACTTATAAAATTCTTTTTGGCTGAGGCGGACAGAAATTTTATCGGACTAAAAATCGCTGTAACTCTGATTCTTGCGGCGATGCTGATTGCAATCGAATTTTTGCTTGCAGGAATCATTGCCGACAGAATTTCAGCAGGCGGAAACTCAAAAAAATCCGGCGATAAAAACGAAGAATATTCTGGAGAATATTCCGGTTTTGAAAAAAGAGCCGAAAACAATTCAGAAAGTTCTGATGAATTCGAAGCGGAAAACAATTCAGATGATTTTTCAGAGAATCTGGAAGAAGATTTAGATGAGGCGGAAACTTTTTCTGGTTCAAAGGAATTTTCTAACAACTTCAAAGAAACAAAAGCGTATTTAAAGGAAACTGAAAACGGAATTTTCGCAGATTCAGGCAAATCGCTTGACGAATCCGATGCCGATAATGAAAAAAATCAGAAAAAAGGTTTTTCACGGATAAAAAACTGGTTCTCCTCAAAATTCGGAAAAGCGGACAAAGCTTCTGATGATTCCGACGACGAATTTTCTTTTGTGGACGAGACAATTTCTGAAAGCGGCAAAACTGATTTCGAACCAGAAAAAACTGTTTACGAAAATGAAAAGCATTTTGATGAAACTAATTCTGAAACTGAAAGAACTTTTGATGAAATTGAAAAAAATCGTGCCGAAAATATTGCCGGCGATGAAAAAAACAATTTCGGCGTTTATGAAAACGCTTCGCCAGATTCCAACGATTCTTACGATTCTGCCGGTTCGCCAGATTCCGATGATTCTGAAAATTCGCTCGATATTGAAGAGCTGCCGAATTTTGATGATTCGGAAGAGGAAAATCCATTTGAAGATGTTTTTGCGAATATCAAGATTCCTGAAAATTCAAAATCCGATGAATCCGGCGAAAATCCTTACGATTACAAAATCGGAGAATTTTCAGAAGCAAAAAACGCGGACGAATCAGAAACAAGCAACTCCGAGCCAGAATTTTCCGAAACAGACAAAAATTTCCGGCATTTTAAAACAGAACAAAAAACGCAAAATCAAACTGAACGAACTGAACTTGACGAACAAAACGATAATTCAGAATCTTTTGACTCCGCGGCCTATTCCAACGCGCGACAGAATTCTGTAATAACTCAGGAAGAATTTGCCGCTTTGACAGGATTCGACGAAGAGGAAAACAGTTCTGATTCCGAAGAAAAAGACGAAATAGAATGGCCTGACACAGAAGAAATCAAAGCGAAAGCCGGAAACGCTGGCGGAGACTTTTCAGATTTTGACGAGGATTTTGAATTTGAGCCGAAAAGCGAAAACCTTTACGAGGAAAACGAAGAAATTGTTGAAGATGATTCCGAAGACGGACAGGAAATCGCGGTTTTCAGCCAGTTGAATGACGAGAAAGACGACACGATAACTTTGGACAGCGATTTTGAAGATTCTTTCGATAAATATGAAAATCTTGTAAAGGAAAATCCTGAAGCTGATTTTGAAGCTGATTTTGAATCGGACTTTGAAAGAGAATCTGACGCTGAATCTGAACACGAGTCCGAAAATGAAAATGAATCTGACGGGAACGATTTTTATGACGAAAGCAATTCTGGCGAAGATGAAACAGCAGAAGACAATTTTTCTGAACGGAAAAGCAGTTCCGAAAACGATTTTATGAGCGGCTTTGAAAGCGATTTTGAAAGAACAGAAAATGCCGCGGAAAATTATTATTCGCCGGACGACGTTTTAAAATCTCAGCGTCAGAAAAAAAAGTCGTCTTTGTCTTCAGAAATTTTTGACGACATGGAAGACGAAATCCGAAAAGAAGTCAAATCTGAAATGCAGCAAAAAAAATACGAAAATCCTGCGTTTGCTGAAACAAAAAGCAATCGCGCGATGCCAAAAAAAGCTTATTCCGTTCCGACAGAACTTTTGGAGCAATACGATGATGACCAGTATTGGATTGTTGACGAAGAGACAAAACGGAACGCGGTAAAACTTACAGACACTTTGACAGATTTTGGAATTTCGGCGGAAGTCATCGGAATCAAAAAAGGGCCGGTTGTAACAATGTACGAACTTGAACCTGCGCCCGGAGTCCGTTTAAGCAAAATCGTAAGTTTGCAGGACAATATCGCGCTCAGCCTTGCAGCATCCAGCGTACGAATTGTCGCTCCGATTCCCGGAAGAGCCGCGGTTGGAATTGAAGTTCCGAACAAAAATCGTTCGATTGTAAGTTTCCGCGAAATGATTGAACAGGATTTGCCGGAATTCAAGAAAATGGCGATTCCTGTTGTTCTTGGAAAAGATATTCTTGGAAAATCGCAGATTATCGACATCGCGAAAACTCCGCATCTTCTGATTGCCGGAGCAACCGGAGCGGGAAAATCTGTCTGCGTGAATTCAATTATTCTTTCGATTTTGTACAAACGTTCGCCTCAGCAGGTTAAAATGATTCTTGTTGACCCTAAAGTTGTCGAGCTAAAACTTTACAACGATATTCCGCATCTTCTTACGCCGGTAATAACTGACCCGAAACGCGCTTTGCAGTCGCTTCAGTGGTGTCTGTGCGAAATGGAACGCCGTTACGCTCAGCTTGACAATATGGGAGTCCGCGACATTGCAAGTTACAACAACCGAATCGAGGAAAGAAAAATCTGCACGGAAAAACTTCCTTATATCGTGATTATAATCGATGAGTTTGCGGATTTAATGGCGACAAGCGGAAAAGAACTTGAATCCAATGTCGCGCGTCTTGCTGCAATGAGCCGTGCGGTCGGAATCCATCTTGTTCTTGCGACACAGAGACCTTCTGTAAATGTTATTACAGGCTTGATAAAAGCGAATATTCCTAGCCGAATCGCGTTTATGGTCGCAAGCCGAACGGACTCAAACATCATCATCGATGCGGTCGGAGCGGAAAAACTTCTGGGAAAAGGCGATATGCTTTACGCTTCCGCAATTTCTCCTTATCCTGTCCGAATTCAAGGAACTTTTGAAAGCGACAACGATGTTGAAAATGTTGTTGATTATGTGAAAACCCTTGGCGAACCGGATTATATCGACGACCAGATGTTCTACGACGAAGAAGAGGACGATAATTCCCCGACTTTATTCAGCGACGGCGCGGAAGACCCTCTTTACGAGCAGGCTCTAGACATTGTGATTCAGGCAGGAAAAGCGAGCGCGTCTTATATTCAACGCCGTCTGAAAATCGGTTACAATCGTGCCGCGCGTCTTGTTGAAGAAATGGAAGAACGTGGAATTGTCGGCCCGGCTAACGGCTCAAAACCGCGTGAAGTTATTCATGTTCCAAATTGATTCCAAAGTTATTTCAAAGTGAAAAAATTTTTGCCAAAACCAGAAACCGATTCGCAAACGAGGAAATGTTTTGCTTGCAAAATCTTATGGTTTATGAGTAAAATTAATAAAATGTTTTATAAGAGGAGCAATTTTATGAAAAAACTTTTGGCGTTTGCCGCGATGGCAACTATTGCATTGGCAGGAACTTTTGCTTTGAATTTTGAAGCAAGTCTTGGAGGCGCTTATGGATTTGAAGATGTGTTTTCAAAAAACTACGATTTGAAACAGAAACAAGACATTTTTTCAAATTCGCTTGGTATAAAGGCCGAAGCAACAATCGGACTTACAAACGAACTCGGAATTCAGCTGGATACGGCGTTTCTTTTTCCTGTCAGCATAAGTGTAAAAACAACAAATCTTGAAGATTCAAAAGATTACACATCAAACGGACAGGATTTTGACGACGGATTTTCATTCAATGGATTTATCGGTCCTGTTTACAAATTCAAAGTAAACAAAAAAACTGATATAAAAGTTGGTGTAGGCTTTGATGTTGCAACATTAACATACTCATATGATACTACTATTACATACAGAAAAGATAATTCAATTATTCCGACAGTGTCAGATGGCACTCTTGCTGGAACATATTTGCATATGGGTATCGGAGCAACAGTCGATGCAATTCATATGATAAATAAAGAATTTGGAATTAAAGTTGGTCTTACAGGCGCATATCTTTGGGGAAACAAAGCCTATGTTACTCAAAAAACTAATGACGGAAACTACACAAAACAAGACCCAATAGAAAATGATTCAAATTCTTTTTATCTGATTCCGGATATTTCAGTTGTATATAAATTTTAATTTATATAAGGGAATCTCTAAAAAGTCGTTTCAGCGAGTTTTTGGAGATTCTCACAAACCATTTTTATTTTCACAAGGAGGAATTTCTTATGAAAAAACTTTTGATGGCAATTGCAACGGCTCTTGTTGCAGGAAATCTGTTTGCTTTTTCAATCACTGGCGGACTTGTTTACGCTTACTCAGATGTGCGGACACTTGATACAAGCTCTCTTGCTCCGTCTTTGAAAAAAGACTCTGAAACAACAAATTTCATCGGCGGACAAATCGGATTCTACAACGGGCTCTTAGGACCAATCGGAATTTTTGCTGATGTTCAGGCTTTGTTCCAGATGAGTTCAGTCCAAAAATCTGATTCTGGCTATACTTTCAAACCGACAAATGCGTTTGACATCAATATGCTTCTTGGACCTGCGCTTGCATTCAATATCAACGATGTTACACGGATAAAAATCGGCGCTGGACTTGATTTAGGATTCAACACAGGAAATTATCAGGACGACCAAAACGCTGTATTAAGGACGCATACTTTTAAATACGGTGTTGGAGCAAAAGTCGATGCGGACTTTATGCTTTTTGGATTCCTTGGAATCAATGTTGGCTGCGATATTGGCGCAATCTGGGGAACGGAAAGCATCACAGTTGATTTAGGAAAGATTTCTGAATCACACAAAGCCAATTACAGTTCAAGCGACAAATCGAAAACATTCAATCTGCTTGTTCTTCCAAGCATAAGCGCAGTTTTCAAACTTGGAAACTAAATGCCAGCAAACAAAAAACCGGCTTTCAAAAAAGCCGGTTTTTTGTTTGCTAAAGATTATTTCAAAATCGCTTTTACTTCTTGGAATCTGGAAGTTTTGTGACAACTACAGAATTGTCTGCATTTGAATACGGAGCCGGAATGTATTTGTCCGCTTTCCAGTCGTTTTCCCATTTGTAACCGTCCAGCAAATATCTGAACTGGTATTCCTTGTCAACATCCAGCGATAATTTAACAGAGAACGAGCCGTCTTTTTGCAGTTTCATCGGAGTATCTGTGCTGCTCCAGCTGTTGAAATCTCCTGCAATGTTGATTTTTTTTGCTCCCTGAGCTGCTTCCGCAGAAACTGTAAAAGTCACATTGCATTTTGTCTTGTCTTTTGAAAAAGTCTTTTTGAGTGACATAAAACACTCCTCCTGAATTTACTTTTAAAATTATAGAACAATAAGTCAAATTTGTTAAACAAATTATAATAAAGAAATAAATAAAGGTAAAGCACTCATTAAATACGGCAACACAGAGAGAGCTGAATCGCGAAGAGCAAACGCATTAATGCATTAAATTGAAACGAAAAAATATTAATCCGTATCCGACCAACGCAAAATCTTGTCCGCCATTTTGTCTCAGCATTATTTTAATTCCCAAACGTCTTTGCCTTTTCCGCTTCCAACTTCAAAGTGGTATTTTGCAATTCCTAAGTCGATTTTTGTGTAAAAACCAAGTCCGGCTTTTGCGCTTACTTTTTCGCCGTTTCGTTCAAACTTAAACTTTTGCTGATTCATTGCGGTTGGCGCAAGAAGTGCGGCTTCTATTCCGTTTTTATACCAATCTGGGTCGCCTTCTTTGTAGTCGCTAACATCTTGAATTGACTTTATTTTATGCACTGTGCCAGAAGTTTCGCCGTAACCTAACGCAACAACTAAATATCGTTTTTCGCCGCTTTCTTTGTTGCAAGCGTCGATTTCTTGTTTTAATGCTTCTACTGCATCGTTTTCTAGCGGTTTATCATTAAATGCGCGAACCGCGTGCCGATTTTTAATTGCTTCGTTAATGTCCATAATTTCCT